>NZ_QAIM01000519.1:0-4266 GCF_003061035.1 Acidovorax sp. HMWF018 | reverse complement strand
CACCCTGACGCGGTCCGGGGCGCGGCCCGACCGCCGGAGGAGGGCGGGGTGAACCTCACAACCTCGCGCCTGGGCATTCCTGCCCTCGCACCGTGTGGAACCGGCAGCAGGGCGCCCGCAACACCGCGAAGGCGGGCTCGCGGACGCCAGGGGCCTTCGCGGTTCAGAAGGCTTCGGTGTCGACCTCGTTCGCGCTCTGCGCGCTGTAGCGCTGGCCGACCACGGTAAGTTCGTTGATCAGAACGTTCAGCCGCTCGATCACCGCGGCGTGCAGCCGCATGTTGGCGGCGCCCAGGTCGTCCAGCAGGTGTTCCACGCTCGTGGTGCCGGGAATGGGGACGATGTGGCCGCCCTGGTGCAGCAGCCAGGCCAGGGCCAGCTGTGCCGGGGTGCAGCCCGCGTCCCGCGCGATCCTGCGGTAGCCGTCCAGCAGCTTCAGGTTGGCCGCGTAGGCCTCGGGCGCGAAGCGCGGCATGGCGCGGCGGATGTCCTTCTCGTGGAGCGCACCCACGTCCACGAGTTCGCCGCAGAGGAAGCCGCGCGCCAGGGGACTGAAGGCAACGAAGGCCGCGCCCAGCTCGCGGCACGCGTCGAGCACCGCGATCTCCGGGTTGCGCGTCCACAGCGAGTACTCGGTCTGCACGGCGGCGACGGGGTGCACGGCGTGCGCGCGGTGCAATGTGGCGGCGGAGACCTCCGACAGGCCGATGGCCCGCACCTTGCCTGCCGCGACCAGCCGCGACAGCTCGCCCACCGAGTCCTCGATGGGCACCTGCTTGTCCCAGCGGTGCAGGTAGTACAGGTCGATCACGTCGGTGCCCAGGCGGCGCAGGCTGTCCTCGCAGTTGCTGCGCAGCGTGGCGGGGCGGCCGTCGATCACGCGGCGCGTCACGCCGTCCTCGCCCTTCACGCCGGCCATGCCGCCCTTGCTGCACAGGGTGATGCGCTGGCGATGGGGCCGGAGGACGCGGCCCACCAACTCCTCGTTGGCACCGAAGCCGTACAGCGCCGCCGTGTCGAACAGCGTCACGCCGGCATCCAGCGCCGCCAGCAGCACGCGCTCACCCGTGTCGGCGGAGACGGGCGCGCCGTAGGCGTGCGAGAGGTTCATGCAGCCCAGACCGATGGCGCTGACTTCGAATGGGCCGAGGGTGCGTGTCTGCATTGCGCTTCTCCCAGGAAGAACGCCCGCGGCGCTTGCCGTGCAGGCAGTGGAAACGATACAGTGCCAAATGGCGCGGACTCAGTTGAGTTGCCGTTCCAGGCCGTTCAGCACCTGGTAGCACGGCAGGACCTGTGCCACGCTGGCATTGGGCTCCCGGCCTTCCTTGATCGCGGCGAAGAACTCGCGGTCCTGCAGCTCGATGCCGTTCATGCTCACGTCGACCTGGCTCACGTCCACCGGCGTCTCGGGGCCCTTGCTGTGCGACTGCACCAGGTCGTCGTAGCGCGCGATGTAGGTGGCGGTGTCGCCGATGTAGCGGAAGAAGGTGCCCAGCGGGCCGTCGTTGTTGAACGAGAGGCTGAGCGTGCAGATGGCGCCGTTGGCTGCCTGCAGCTGGATGCTCATGTCCATCGCGATGCCCAGCTCCTTGTGAATCGGGCCCTGGATCGCGTTGGCCTTCACGATCGGGCTGCCGGCCTGGTAGGCGAACAGGTCCACGGTGTGGGCGGCGTGGTGCCACAGCAGGTGGTCGGTCCAGCTGCGCGGCTGGCCCAGCGCGTTCATGTTGGTGCGGCGGAAGAAGAACGTCTGCACATCCATCTGCTGGATATTGAACTCGCCCGCCTTGATCTTCTTGTGCACGTACTGGTGGCTGGGGTTGAAGCGGCGGGTGTGGCCGCACATGGCGACGAGGCCGGTCTGCTTCTGCAGGGCGGCGACCTTCTCGCCGTCGGCCAGCACGTCGCACAGCGGGATCTCGACCTGCACGTGCTTGCCGGCTTCCAGGCAGGCGATGGACTGGCTGGCATGCATCTGCGTGGGGGTGCAGAGGATCACCGCGTCCACTTCCTTGATGGCCAGGCTGTCTTCGAGCTTGGTGGTCACGTGCTGGATGCCATACTTGTCGGCCACTTCCCGGGTCTTGGCCAGGTCGCGGCTGACGAGGGAGACGACTTCGACACCGTCGATGTTCTTGATGCCGTCCAGGTGCTTGATGCCGAAGGCGCCGGCGCCGGCCAGGGCTACTTTGATGGTCATGGTGGGGGTCCTTTACGGGTTGATTCGAAATCAGCCAGCCTCAGGCGGGCTGATTCTCCAGGATCAGGTGGCCCACCGCGGTGTTGCTGGCGGGCACATGGAAGAAGCGGTACACCACCTTGGGCGCAGGTCCGCCAGCGACGTCGGCCATGGCGCCGCGGGCGATGAGCCACATCACCAGCTCGATGCCTTCGCTGCCGGCCTCGCGCACGTATTCGATGTGCGGCACCTTGGCCAGCTCGGCGGGCTCGGCGATGAGGCGGTCCAGGAACCGGTTGTCCCAGTCCTTGTTGATGAGGCCGGCGCGCGGGCCCTGCAGCTGGTGGCTCATGCCGCCCGTGCCCCAGATCTGCACGTTGAGGTCTTCGTCGAACGACTCGATGGCCTTGCGGATCGCCTTGCCCAGCTGGAAGCAGCGGTTGCCCGAGGGCACGGGGTACTGCACCACGTTGACGGCGAACGGGATGACCTTGCAGGGCCAGCGATAGTCGGACTGGGGGGGCTGACCGAACATCAGCGACAGCGGCACGGTGAGGCCGTGGTCCACGTCCATCTTGTTGACGATGGTGAGGTCGAAGTCGTCCTGGATGACGGACTGCGCGATGTGCGCCGCCAGCGCCGGATGGCCGTGGACGGCGGGCACAGGGCGCGGGCCCCAGCCTTCGTCGGCGGGCTGGTACTCGGCGGCCGTACCGATGGCGAAGGTCGGGATCATGTCCAGGCTGAACGCGGTGGCGTGGTCGTTGAAGACCAGGAACACCACGTCGGGCTTCTGGGCCTTTTCCCATTCCTTGGAGAAGTCGTAGCCCGCGAACAGCGGCTGCCAGTACGGTTCCTGGGTCTTGCCCAGATCGATGGCGGCGCCGATGGCGGGCACGTGGGAGGTGTAGACGGATGCGGTGATCTTGGCCATGTCAGTTGCTGCCCGTGGTTTTATGGCCGGCCTTGCCTTGGGGTTGGTGTTGCGGCTGGGCGTCGCCGTCCTCGCCGAGAAAACGGTTGCCCTCCGGGGAGCGGCCGCCACCGACCATCATGTTGCGGTATTCCTCCTCGGTCATGCCGGTCATGCTGCCGGCCATCTGCTGGAAGCTCTTGCCGTCGGTGGCGCCGATCTTGGCCAGGAAGTAGATGTTGCCGCCCGTGCGCATGCACCAGTTGAGGTCGCGGGCCAGCACGGCCTGCTTCTGTTCCTCGGTCATGGCCCATTCGTCGAGGTAGGCGCGCTCGTCGGCCTTGAAGCGCTCGCGGTTCTCTGCCTTCATCAGCGACATGCAGAACTGGTTGAGCCAGTAGCCTTTGCGGGACTGCTCGGCATCGAAGATGATGGTGCCGGGCACGTCGAGGTAGGGTTTGTCGAGGGACATGGCGCGCTCTCCTTACTTCGCCTCTTCGGGCCAATACAGGCGCATGGGGTTGTCCACGAGCAGCTTCTTTTGCAGCTCGGCCGTGGGCGCGATGTGGGGGATGAAGTCCACCAGCAGGCCGTCGTCGGGCATGTGGTCCTTGAGGTTGGGGTGCGGCCAGTCGGTGCCCCAGAGCACGCGGTCGGGGAACTCCTCCACCACCTTTCGCGCGAACGGCACCACGTCCTGGTAGGCCGCCTGCTCGCCGTTGAGCGCCTTCGGCCCGGTGACCGACAGGCGCTCGGGGCAACTGACCTTGCTCCACACGTTGGGGTGCTGGCGCATGAACTTCAGGAACAGCTCGAACTCGGGCCCATCGATGGGCTTGGTCACGTCGGGCCGGCCCATGTGGTCCACCACCACGGTGGTAGGCAAGGCCGTGAAGAAATCCCACAGCTCGGGCAGGTCCACCGCCTCGAAGTAGATCACCACATGCCAGCCGAGCTTGGCGATGCGGCCGGCGATCTCCAGCAGCTCGTCCTTGGGCGTGAAGTCCACCAGGCGCTTGACGAAGTTGAAGCGCACGCCGCGCACACCGGCGGCGTGCAGGGCCTGCAATTCTTCATCGGTCACCGAGCGCTTGACCGTGGCCACGCCGCGCGCCTTGCCACCGCTGGACAGGCAGGCATCGACCATGGCGCGGTTGTCGGCGCCGTGGCA
>NZ_QAIM01000003.1:0-8420 GCF_003061035.1 Acidovorax sp. HMWF018 | reverse complement strand
GCCATCAGGCGGCGGGCGTACTCGACAGCGGCGGCGGGATCGTGGATAGAGCAAGGGCCAATCACCACTAGCAGGCGGTCGTCCTTGCCCGCCATGATGTTGTGAATGTTCTTGCGGGTCTGGGTGATCAGCGTCTCGACCGGCGTGCCGCCGATCGGGAAGAAGCGGATCAGATGCTCGGGAGGAGGCAACACGGTGATGTCCTTGATACGTTCGTCGTCGGTCTGGCTGGTTTTCTCGACGCTGCGGTACCAGGCATCGCTGGTGGGATTGGTAGTGGCCGTCATGGTTGCTTCCTCGTGGAGTCGGTTGGAGTGGATGGAAAAACGGGAGGGCTGAAAAACAAAAACCGCCGGGCTTTGCAGCGTCGGCGGTTGGTATGGGGAGGTTGTGTGTGCTTGCGCGTTTTCCTCTCATCCGCCGGGGACCGAGATAAAAAACCAAAAATAAAACGCGCTGCGAACTTGCATGGAAAGCAATGTAGCACAGGAGTGCGGCAGTTCAGCACCCTCGGCATGTTGCAAATGCACGACATCCACTCGCCCCAAAAGCGCCAGACCAGAGCGATTCACCGGCGTCCACCCCGAAACCATGCACGCAAGCGCTGCAACGCCGAGGGCTTGCGCGGCGGCGGCACGTCTTGCAAGTCGCTCGCAGGATTGGTCTGGTGCTCGTACATGTCGATGAGCAGCAGCGCTTCGCCCAAGGTCCGCCAGGCCAGCAGCTCGAACTGGTCAAAGCTTTCGCTTTCTTTGGTGCTGCGCCGCTCCAGCATCAGTTGCCAGTCTGCAATGGCGTTGCGCAGCTCGCGCAGTGCACGCTGGTAGGCGCCAAACTCGTACAGCGCGTGCCACGCTGAGCCCAGGCCAGTCAAAAACAGCTGATGTTCACGCGCGCTGTGCGACAAGGTCACCACGCGGCGCGTGATCTCGGTGGTGTCCGTACTGGTGCGGCGGATGCGAACTGCCTCGTCGATCTGCGAGGACAACGCACCAAGGCTGTCACGCAGCTGGCGCGAGTCCTCGTCGGCAACGCCCTCGCGCAAAAAGCGGCTGATGTCTCCAAACGACTGGAGCGTCAGCAATTGACTGGGGCGCGTGGCAGGCATGGTGTCACCCATTGTGCGCTGGCCGACGCGCAGTACAAGCCCCGAAAAGCGGGTGAAAACGCGAAGTCACGCACCACCCCAGGTCTGCCGGCAGGCTGCCAACGCTACCCTCAGGCCGTACCGCCCACCGTCAAGCCTTCGATGCGCAGCGTGGGTTGCCCCACGCCCACGGGCACGCTCTGGCCTTCCTTGCCGCAGGTACCCACGCCGCTGTCGAGGCGCATGTCGTTACCGATCATGGTCACCTTCTTGAGCGACTCGGGGCCGCTGCCGATGATGGTGGCGCCCTTGACGGGGTACTGGATCTTGCCGTTTTCCACCCAGTACGCTTCGCTGGCCGAGAACACGAACTTGCCCGAGGTGATGTCCACCTGCCCGCCGCCGAAGTTGCTGGCGTACAGGCCCTTCTTGATGCTGGCGATGATCTCTTGCGGGTCCTTGTCGCCGCCCAGCATGTAGGTGTTGGTCATGCGCGGCATGGGGATGTGGGCATAGCTTTCGCGGCGGCCGTTGCCGGTGGGTGCCACACCCATCAGGCGTGCGTTCAGCGAGTCCTGGATGTAGCCCTTCAAGATGCCATCCTCGATCAGCACATTGCGCTGGCTGGCATGGCCTTCGTCATCCACGTTCAGCGAACCTCGGCGGTCGGCAATGGTGCCGTCGTCCAGCACAGTGACACCCTTGGCAGCCACGCGCTGGCCAATGCGGCCACTGAACGCGCTGGAGCCCTTGCGGTTGAAGTCGCCTTCCAGCCCGTGGCCGATGGCCTCGTGAAGCAGGATACCGGGCCAGCCTGAGCCCAGCACCACGGTCATCTCGCCCGCCGGGGCGGGGCGCGATTCCAGATTGACCAGGGCCGCGTTCACGGCCTCGTCAACGTACTTACCCATTTGCTCGTCGTCGAAGTAGGCGAGACCAAAACGACCACCGCCGCCAGCAGAGCCCATCTCACGTCGGCCGTTCTGCTCGGCAATCACCGTGACCGACAGCCGCACGAGCGGTCGCACATCGGCCGCCAGGGTGCCATCGGCGCGCGCCACCAGCACCACGTCGTATTCACTGGCCAGCCCCGCCATCACCTGCGCCACGCGCGGGTCCTTGGCCCGGGCGCGCTGCTCCAGCCGCTCCAGCAGCGCCACCTTGGCCGTGCTGTCCAGCGAGGCAATCGGGTCCACGCCCGGGTACAGGCTGCGGCTGGATGCTACCTTTTTAGGAGCTACCCGCACTTTGCCTGCGTTCGCTATAGACGAAATAGCCCGTACGGTGCGCGCTGCGTCCAGCAGCGATGCCTCGGAGATGTCGTCCGAATAGGCAAAGGCCGTCTTCTCGCCACTGACAGCACGCACCCCCACGCCCTGGTCGATGCTGAAGGAGCCTGTCTTGACGATGCCCTCTTCCAGGCTCCAGCCTTCACTGCGGGTGTACTGGAAGTACAGGTCTGCATCGTCCACCTGGTGGGTGCGGATCTCGGCCAGTGCGCGGGCGAGGTGGCCTTCGTCCAGGCCAAAAGGGGTCAGCAGCAGTTCACGGGCAACATCAATGCGCTGGCTGGTGGCCGCACGCTGGGGCGCGGCAGTGGTGGAGCGGAAAGTCATCGAAGCATTTTAGGCGCCTGACCAGCCCCTGCCCGTGTGGAGCCCACATGTCCCTATTTGACCCTGGCGCCCCGTCAGCGCCGCCCCGCCGCCTTACGCGGCGGTCTGGTCATCCAGGCCGGCCTCGGCCGCATGGGCCTGCACCGACTCGATGCCCGCGTCCCGGGCCTTGGCACCGGAGTACATCTGGCTTTGGCCAATCACCTGGCCATTGGCGGCCTTCAACGTGAAATATGGCGCTCCGTTCTTGGCACTGAGCCTGCCAAAACGGCCATCGTTCGGAGCGTTCTTGCGCACCGCCTCGATACCACCCAGCGCGCTGGCTCGAGACTCGTACATCTCGCTGGTCAGGATGACCTGACCGTTGGCGGCCAGCAGGTTGAAGACAAACTTGTCGTTTTTCGACTTCTTGAGCTCGAACTTCGCCGCCATGGGGAAACCCTCCGGATGCTGAGCGGCCAAAACACGGTTGGCCAGCCGGTTTGTACCCCGAGGGCGTGTTCCAGGCAACCAGGCCCACAAGGCCCTACAGTGCTGCAGGAAGAGGATCCTTGGTTTCCTGCTTCTGGGATCGCGCCACCGACATCAGGATGCCCAGTGCCAGCCCCAGCGTCACCATGGCGGTGCCGCCATAGCTGATGAAGGGCAAGGGGACGCCCACCACCGGCAGGATGCCACTCACCATGCCCATGTTCACAAAGGCATAGGTGAAAAAGATCATAGATACCGCGCCCCCCATGAGGCGGCCAAACAAGGTAGTGGCGCCTGCGGCAATGGCCAGGCCGCGCCAGACCAGCAGCAGAAAACACACCAGCAGGAACAAGTTGCCCGCCAGGCCAAACTCTTCCGAATAGGCGGCAAAAATGAAGTCGGTGGTGCGCTCGGGGATGAACTCCAGGTGGGTCTGAGTACCCGCCATGAAGCCCTTGCCCCACAGGCCGCCCGAGCCGATGGCGATCATGCCCTGGATGATGTGAAAGCCCTTGCCCAGCGGGTCGCGGGTGGGGTCCAGCAAGGTGCAGATGCGCTGCTGCTGGTAGTCGTGCAGCACCACCCATCGCACGCCATCCGCGCACAGCTGGTCGCCCAGCAGCACCAGGGTGGCAATGCCCACACCGCCAATCAGCACCGGGGGCAGGATCAGCTTCCAGGAGAGGCCCGCAAAAAAGATCACCGAGAGCCCCGCCGCCAGCACCAGCAGCGAGGTACCGAGGTCGGGCTGCTTCATGACCAGGCCCACTGGAACCGCCAGCAGCAGGCCCGCCGCAGCAAAGTCCAAGGGACGCAGCGTGCCCTCGCGCTTCTGGAACCACCAAGCCAGCATCAGTGGCATGGCGATCTTGAGGATTTCGCTGGGCTGGATCACGATACCCACGTTGATCCAGCGCGTGGCCCCTTTTTTGGTGATGCCAAACAGCGCCACCGCCACCAGCAGGGCCACCCCGGTCAGGTACAGCGGCACGGCGCAAGCCATGATTTTCTGGGGGGGCACCTGGGCCACCATGAACAGGATGGCTCCTGCAATCAGCATGTTGCGCCCGTGGTCCACAAACCGCGTGCCGTGGTCATAACCCGACGAATACATGGCCAGCAACCCCGCGCTGGCCAGCATCAGCACCAGCAACAGGAGGGGAAGGTCAAAGCCCCGGAACAGGGGTGCCAGACGCTGGACGAGCGTGGGCTTTTCAAAAACGACGGCCATTCCCCGATTATCGGGGGGATGCCGGGCGTCAGAGCAGCCAACGCCCCGGCAGGGCGATCGCCGACAGCGGCACTACCCTGCCTGCCGGAAGGCCATCACGGCCTGGTTGCGCAGGGTGCGCAGCAGGCCCAGGGCCTTGTCATCCACCACAATGCCCCCCGGTGTGGCCTGATCGGCATAGATGAGGGCAAAGGGCTGCCCCTTGATTTGCAGCGGCAGCAGCAGGAACGACGGTGCATTGACGCCCTTGCGGTACCACTCGGGCAGCCGCGCCTGCATGCGGGGCTCGGTAGCGTCGTTGATCAGGGTGTCTGCACCGCGCAGGCACACGGCGGCAAACAGGTCGCCCTGGGCCTTGAGGGGTACCTTGAGGGCCCGCACGGCCACCTCGCTGCCCTCCCCCAGGCCAAAGCGGCCGGTCAACATGTCGGTGCGGGCCTCGCGCAGGCAAAACACCATGCGCCGGAAACCCAGCGCGCGGAACATGGTCTCCAGGATCATGCGCAGTACATCGTTGAGCTGAAAACTCTCGACCATGGCGTTGGTGATGTCCTGAATGCCTGCCGCCAGCACCTCATTGACCTGCGCCACCGACACCGCCCCTCCGGCCTGGGACTCCAGCAAGGCAGGCAGGGGCTGGGTTTCGTTCACGCGCAACTCGTGGGCGCCCAGCGCGTCATCGGGGGCCACAGACGCACCCGCAGCCGACGGCAGCTTGAGCAGGCGGGCGGCTGGTGTGTCCGGCGCCACGCGCAGGTCCAGCGCCTCGGCCAGTGCCACCAGCTTGTGGCGCGCACGCAGGGTGGCTTCGGCAATGGCCTCAGCCGACAGCGCCAGCGTGCGTGCGTAGCGCGTGCCCACTTGGCCCAGCTGCCCCTCCAGCTGAGCAGGTTCGCAGAACAGCAAGGCGCTGGCGACCTCATTGGCCGCCATGGCCGCCCAGCGCAAGCGCTCCACCCCATGCTCGGGCGCGCGCTGCATGGGTGAGCCCAACGGCTTGCGCATACAGCGCTGCAGGCTTTCGGGCAGACCCCAGACACGCGCCACGCCCACTCCCAAATCCTCAAACCCGAGGCCCAGCACCTGTACCGATGCAGCCTCTTCCCCGCCCTCCATGCGCCCCGAGGCCACCAGGCTACGCACCTGCCGGGCCTCTTCAGGAAAGTAGAACTCGCACAGCATGCGCCCCAGGTTCTGGAACATCGCCCCGATGAAGGCCTCCTCGGCCGCCTGGCTGGTGCTGCACAGCTCGGCCGCGACCGAGCCCGCCATCATGGCGCGCAAAAATTCCTCTCGCATCTGGCTGGCATGGGCCTTGTCCTGCATGTGGTCCAGCAACACCAGGCTCAGCGCCATGTTCCGCACTGCATTGAAGCCCACCAGGCTTACCGCGCGCGACACGGTGCTGATGGTGCCCCGGCTGGCGTGGGCGTAATGCACGCTATTGACCAGACGCAGCAGCTTGTTGGTGAGCGCCACGTCTTTCAGGATCTCGTGGGTCAGGTCGCTGATGCTGTCGTCTTCCGAATTGGCCACCCGCTGGATGCGGGCCACAGAATCCGACAAGGCCGGGAAGTCGCTCTTGTGGCGCATGCGCCGCAGCAAAAAGTCCAGCGTGGCGTTGCTCGCGGCCGATGGCGCACTGGCCGGAGCCGCCCAGGCGCGCAGCGCATCCCGAAAGTCCGCCGCCGTGGCGTAGCGCTGCGCGGGATCGCGTGCCATGGCCCGCTGCAGGATGGCGCGCAGGCCGTCGTCCACGCCGGGGCCCAGGTCGGCGGGCAGCGCCAGGTTTTCGTTGGCAATGCGGTACAGCGCCTGCCAGGTGTCTTTTTGGTGGATGAGGGGGCGCCCCGTCAGCATCTCGATGAGCACCAACGCGGCGGAATACACGTCCATCCCCGGGGTGGGCGCAGCGCCCGCCGCCGCCTCTGGTGCCATGTAGGCGGGCGTGCCGCTGGCCAGCTGTGCATCGGGCGCGGCCTGCACGGGGGCCGCCATGCCAAAGTCCATCACCCGGGCGTGCCGGTGCGCATCGATCATGATGTTGGACGGCTTGAGATCGCGGTGCACGATGCCCGCTTGGTGGGCGGCATGCAAGCCATCAAGCACATCCACCAAAAGCGCCACGGCGTCATGCGGCGTACAGCGCCCCTGCTGGGCCAAGTGTTCGGCCAGCGTGTGGCCTGGCACGTACTCAAACACGATGTAGGGCTGCAAGCCCTGCACGTCGGCCTCGAACACCGGCACGATGTAGGGGTGGGCCAGGCGCCCCACATGGCGCGCCTCGCGCAGCCACTGCTCCAGCACGGAAGGGTCCTGGTCCTGCATGGGGCGCATGAGCTTGATGGCCACTTCGCGCTGCAGACGGGGGTCCAGCGCCAGCCACACGGTGGCCTGGGCGCCCCGGCCCAGCTGCTTCTTGAGTTCAAACCGACCCAGCGAGGCAGGCGGCTTATCGCCTGATCCGAGCGCCCATCGTCTGGCAGTGGAAAGCGGGGCAAAATCGGTCATGGTGCGGGTAGCAAAACCAGGCGCCGCACGGTGTGGCGCCCCGGTACGCACATCTTATGCCTGCGCCAGCCCGGTTAAAGCAGTGATTCCCCTGCCCCGATCACTTTCTGTCTCATGACCACCACCCACCTGCTGTACCTGCACGGTTTTCGCTCGTCCCCTTCGTCGTCCAAGGCTCGCCAGACTGCGGCCTACATGGCAGCCCACCACCCCTCCGTGACCTTCTGGTGCCCCCAGTTGCCGCCATCGCCGCGGGCCGCCATGGCGCTGGTGGCGCAGGGCATTGCCGGTTGGCCCCTGCCATCCATGGCGGTGATCGGCTCTTCGCTGGGCGGCTTCTACGCCAGCTGGGTGGCGCAGCACGCGGGTTGCCCCAGCGTGATGCTCAACCCCGCCGTGGACCCGGCACGCGACCTGGCCCGCTACATCGGCGAGCAAACCACCTGGCACGACCCGAACGAGCGGTTTTATTTTCTGCCGGAGTACATCGACGAGTTGCAGGCCCTGGACATGCGGGGTCGCTCGCCCGCAGCCCCTGAGCTGGCCATCGTTGCCAAGGGCGACGAAGTGCTGGACTGGCGCGAGATGGTGGGGCGCTACCCGCAGGCCAAGCAGGTGGTACTGGAGGGAGGCGACCACGCGCTGGGCAACTATGGGGACTACCTGCCCTTGGTGAGCCAGTTCCTGCGGCTGGCCTGAATGCGCGGAGGCCGTCCGCCGCGCCTCCGTTCAGGGCTTGAGGTGTGACGAAATCCGCCGACCCTGCTCCCGCCACCGCTCATAGTCCGCCGGGTACGCAGCGCGGTATCGCTTGAGGTGAAACGCCGCCTCGTCGTCCAGCCCCAGCATCGTGGCGCTTTCGATCAGCGGCTCGATCACCCGGGGTTCGGGCGAGAAGTGCAGCAGCTTGTTGGCCACGGCAAAGACTTGGCCCGCGTTGCTGGGCGAAAGCTCGATGGTGGTCAGCAGCGCAAAATCGACCTGATCGGTGAAGAAGGGGGTGTTACCCACCTTGCGAACGGTGTCCTGGCGCAGGGACAGCGGCCGGTCGGCGAGCGGTTTGTACAGCTGGCCGACGCGATAAAAATCCCAGCCCACGTAGGCCCCTGTTGCCAGCGCGGCCACGATGATGCCGACCGCCCCCCGGCGTGCGCCCAGCGAACTTGCCCAGCCGGGCAGCTGCCAGCGCCACAGCAACGCGACGGCCAGCACCGTGACCAGCTGGAACGGGCCGTACCACAGCGGAAACTCCAGCAGGCTGTGCAGACCCAGCAGCGCCAAGATGCCCCAGGCCAGTTGCCGCGCTGGATCGGTCTCGCGCCAGGGCTTTTCGCGCAGCACCCACACCACCACCGCGGCGCAAAAGATCAGCGCCACCGGCACGCCCAGCTCCACCGCAAGGTGCAAGGGCAGGTTGTGGGCGTTGTCCAGCAACACACAAAACCGCTCGCCCGGGAACACGGTGACGTAGTGCGCGTAGTCCAGCTCCCCCCAGCCCCAGCCC
>NZ_QAIM01000060.1:0-3846 GCF_003061035.1 Acidovorax sp. HMWF018 | reverse complement strand
CCTCGGTGTTGGTCACCAGATGCTGTAGGCCGCGCCAGGCGCCTTCAAGCTTCTGGAACTCCGCATGGTGAATCACGAGGTTGACTTGTTCGGACAACTTTCGGTCGATCTCTGCAATGATGGCTTGCACGGTCTGGTACGCATCGTTGGAGATGGTGGCTACCGATGCGAGCGCCTGCTGTGCAAGCGTCTGTACGGCAGCTTCTACTGCGTCGCGTGCTTGGTCGGTTTTGGGCTTGAATTCTTTGTTCAGTAAGGCCGCAAAGTCGTGGCCTTCTAGCGACTGGGCGGTGGTTGATTCTGTGGTGGCTACTACTGCACTCATGGGTGATCTCCGTTGGCAGGGATGTCTCAGGCGGCGTCGTTTTGAGCTGGCGTCTCAGCGGCTTCTGCGGCGGGCTTGGCACTCGCAGCCAGTGACTTGAGCAGTGCAGGGTCCTGGAGTACCTTGCGGATCAGCTCTTCTGCTCCCTGCTTACCGTCCATGTACGAAAGCAGGTTATGGAGTTGGGTGCGAGCCTCCAGCAGTGTGTTGAGTGGGCCGATGTTGCGGGCCACCGCGGCAGGCGAGAAGTCATCCATGCTTTCAAACGTCAGATCCACGCTCAAATAGCCTTCACCAGTGAGTGTGTTGGGCACCAGGAAGGAAGCGCGAGGCTTGATGGATTTCATGCGGGCATCGAAGTTGTCGATGTCGATGTCCAGGAATTTGCGATCGGCGATTTCCGGTAAGTTTTCAAGCGGCTTTCCGGACAGGTCGGCCATCACGCCCATGACAAAGGGAATGTGCACCTTTTTCTCCGACCCATAGATTTCCACGTCGTACTCAATTTGCACGCGTGGCGCCCGGTTTCGTGCGATGAACTTCTGCCCGCTTTTTCCCACTTTGGTGATTGACATGTTTACCTCTCTCTCAAGTTGTCTGGTTCGATCAACCTTTGGCCGAGACCTCGTGGTTGCCGGTTCAAATGCTTACAAAGTTGTGTGAATTCGCTACGGTTTGTCGTGGCTGAAACGAGTCGTTCCTGGACGGTCTTTTTGTCGCACACAGCCCTTGGGGTGACCATGACGCGCATGCTTCGAAGAATCTCCACTGGGAGGTGGGAAAGTCCACAATTTCGTGGAGCCTGTATGCGTTGAACGGGGCTACTGTTTCTGTATTTCAGTATCCGATCTGCCTGCGTAGCGACTGTTACAGTTCGTAGTTCAAGAGGTCTGTTCAGGCTGGACTCCTGTGATTAGCTCGATCTGCTGAAGGCTTTGTGGTGCGAGCTCGCGAAGGAGGTCGATGAAGCTCATGCCCATCAGTTTTGCGGATCGGCGAATCAGGAGCGAGGCGGGGTTGGTGGGCTCGGTGGATTCGAGGAACTCGGCGATCTTGACCAACTGTCTGATCGCATCCTCCCGGGTCTTGATCTCCTGGCCGATGGCTGGCGCGGCGGTGACAACTACATCTGGTCCGTCGCCTGGTCCTTTGGAAACGGCAGCGGCTTGTTCTGACTTGGGCAGAAGGCTGTGGAGCAGCGCTACCAATGATTGAATGTTGCCCATGTCGGGCCGCTGGTGGTGGGGCAGCTTGTCGTCGCACAACCGCACTAGCTGTTCTAGCGCCTCTTTCGCTCGGGGGACCGCGACAAGCAGGGCGTGCCCTTGTTCCGCGGCGTGAGCCATGCCCAGCCGCAGTTGGTCCATGGTGAGCTGTGCATTGGATTCCGCACGCTGTCCGCGCGCCAGCACTTCTGCGTCGCGTACTGTGAAGTGACCAAAATTGGAGGCGAGGAACTCCGTTTGCCTCAACTCGCGCAGCAGCCCGGTCACGTCGTTGAGCATGGCAACGGCGTTCATGCGCATGAAATAGTCGCCGTCTTCAGGCAGCGGGTGAATGTCGTCCCAGTACTTTGCCAGGAGGGCTCCCATTAACTCCAATCCGCGGGCCAGACCGATGAGCCCTTCGGTGTTTGTCCAGGATCTGCACAGCAGTCCGGCGATTCGCATGTCCTTGCTCTGCACTAGCAGTTGCAAGGCATTTCTTTCCACAGATTGCCAGTCGGGATCTTCGGCGGGAATGATGGTGTCGCCGTACTGCTGCTCGACCTTTCCGAGGGCCAATTGCTCCAACGCCAGAAATTCCGCCGCATAGGTCATCTCGGGGCCGCACGGAGGCGCGGAGGGAGCTTCGTTCAGGAGTTCGTCGAGGTTTTTCATGGTGAAGGGGCCTTGATCCAGGGAAGGCGGGTTCCGTCAATGTTTGGAGAACAATTGAGCGAAGAGCCAACGGTCGGCCTTGCCGTGATGCACCAGTTCCTGAGATTCCAGGCGATGGGTGGGAGATATCCACCACAGGCTTTGCTCGCCAAAGAGAGCCGTGTGCGCTCTCCATTCGCCTGCAGGCAGCGTGATGTTTTCAGCGAGATCGCTTGCTGTTGCTTGGTGAGCTTGTGAAGCCTCGTGGAGGTCCGACAGGATGTCTTGGATGAGAGATGGCTCGCGCTCTCTGGGCAGTGTGGTGCCGAAGGGGTTGGGCAACAGGCTGACACGTCGATCCAAGTCATCCACAGAAAGCGCGCGGCGTCGTGCCTCCACAATGGCAGAGCGCGCTCCCGCGAGGAATGCCTTGACCTGCAGGTCGTCTGCAAATGGGCAACCCGCATGCGGCGCCGTTGCCATCACGGTGAGTGGGTAATAGCGCCCGACACGGTCCACGCTGGGCGCGAGTGCGCCGATTACCGGTGAGCCCTGTGTGCTCAAAGAGGCAATGAAGAACCACAACGGGGCGTTCACGAAGGTATCCGACCAGCCTGCGCCGTCTGCCCGGCGCAGTTGTTCCATCCCCTCTCGCATCCACGCATCCCACTCGCTACTGAGGGCATGCGGCATACGCCTGCCCACGAAGTCACCCAGGCTTGGCAATTTGCCGTACCAGGCGACAGAAGAAGGCGCCAGCATGCTGCGGAGGTCGTTGCTCAAAGGTTGCTTGGGCATTCGAACTCTTCCATCGCCTTGAGGCGGAATGGATTGAACACACTGCTGGTGGTGACTTCAAACCGTACCCGGCGCCCATCTACGTTGAAGATCGCGGAGAACTTCTCCGGCGCATTGCCCGGAAGGAGCTGTGCGCGGTCAAATAGCCGATGTAGCGCCCATGGACCTTCCGTGACCAATCCCGAGTTTTCACTGTTGGTGCTCGTGATCTGCAGCCTTACCTGGCCTGTGCCCCGCGTGCCTGGCCAATTCATGGATTTAGGGATCTGCGGCCCGTGCTGGTAGCGAAGCACGTCTCCATCCACGTCCAAGACCATCTGCGAAATGGCCGCGTCCATCTCGATGGGCTTGATGTCCAGACGGATACCGGGTGCCTTGCCTCCTGCCCGAAAGTAGACATCGCGGATGGTGGCCGCTTTCTGGAAGGATGCCAGCGATGCAGATCCTCCGACCGGCGTTCCGTCCACACCCTGCTTGAAGGTCCAGGTGGAAGCGGATATGTCGACCATGGGCTGTAGCGTGCTGCGGAAAAAATCGTCCATGACGCCACCCATGGCGAACAGTTTGGCGAAATCATCAGCGGTGACGTCGCGTCCTGCGCTGCGTGTGAAGGGGTATCTGCCCAGCACGGCGCGGCGGCAGAAGTCCCCGATGGTCGCGTTCAGATTACCGCCAATGGTGCTGCGTACGTCCCGTCCGACCAGGGTGGATGTCGCTTCAGCCAGATCGGTGTACATCAGGTTGAGAGGCGGAGGGAGGCGCTTGGCTTCTGCACGCACCCTTTCAAGGGTCGACGACAGCGTCGGCGGGATGGTGCCACCCGATTTCACCTGCTGTCGCGCCGATGCGATCACGGCCGATGCT
>NZ_QAIM01000518.1:0-5751 GCF_003061035.1 Acidovorax sp. HMWF018 | reverse complement strand
TCCCCGCCGCCTCAATGGATGCTGGTGGTCGGGGTGGAGGGGCCTTGGAGACCTGTGGGGGACGGATCAGGCAACGCAGTGTGCACTGAGGCTTCTGGCCTCTTGGTCTTGGATACGCAGGTGCATCCTGGATGGGGATTGGGGCACAACCAGTGTCTGGTTCCTGGGGCCTATCCGTTCCACGAAGCAGCCATGCGGGTGGCGGAGTTCCGAAGCGTGTGGTCGGCGCGTACGTTGGAGGGCAACCTGGACTGCGGGTTCGTCCTCTCGGCGATCGCTCTGCCTCACGGCAAGGGCCAGTGCGCCCAGTGATCTGGCGGGATGTCAGGCAGTGTCTACACGCTGCCTGGCTCTTTTGCAGTCCCGATCAGGCAATCACAAAGGGCGTGCGGTCCTTGCCGGCAATCCACTGGGGCGGCTTGCCCCGGCCGGACCAGGTGGCACCAGTCTCGGGATCCCGGTACTTTGCTTCCACCTTCTTCTTGGGTTTGCTCGGTTTCCAGGGGAAGACCTGCTGGGCCGTGAAGCCGAATTCCTGAACGAGTTGCAGGACGGTTTGGAGGGCCTGTTCGGACTCGGCCTTTTGGGCGTTGGCGATTTGTTCGTCGAGGAGTTTTTTCTGGGCGAGGAGTTCGGCGTAGCTGGACATGGGGGTGCGTTGGGAGTGAGTGCTGGAGTGCTGGAGTGTTGTGATTGGGTCCAAGGAGGACCCTTTAGGCACAGGGAGCACTCTACGCGAACCGGAGCCCAGGAATGCTCAGTTGGCAGTTGCAACGGGAGGAGTCGTGGCGTCTTGGGTGTCGCCCTGGCGCCATACCTGCAGGTTGGCGTATTCCCGGCCGCAACCTGTGCAACGCAGGGCTTCGGTGTAGCGCATGACTCCGGCGTCATCGCGTGCGAGCACGCGGTGGTAGCTGGTGGCACCACAGTAGCCGCAGCAGTTCCTGGCGGTGGACGGGTTCATCGAGATGGAGGCGCTCAGGTTCTTCACTCAGGGGATCTGTTCTTGGTGGGGGTCTTCGTTGCGTGCGCTTTGGATCGTACCAAGGCAACGGAGTTTGTGCAGGTCCACGGGGGAAGCTGGTCACGGGCAGGGATGTTCTCGCTCCATATGGAACATCTCACACGGTAGCGGCTGAGCTGCGGCAAAGATCTCGCAGCCACTTCCCCATCCCTGCCCGTTCAGCAATCGGTCAACCGATGGTCTTTGGTTGGCGTTCAATTGATGTATTTGCATCACATATCATTTACTAACAGAGAGGGAGTTTTATGCAGTCCATGAGAAGAAGGGTGCGGCTTGCGCCAAGCCTGGTGGTTGTTTCGTTAGCGGTGTTGGGCCTAGCTGGGTCGCTGGGCGGTTGCCAGCGCAAGGAGGCCGAAGTGCAAGCGCCGGAGTTGCCGGTGCAGACGGTTTCGGGGTTTCTGGAGATCGCTGGGGTGCTGGATCGCCGGGGGGAACAGGGGGCCGTGTTCGAGGTCAGCCCAGAGACGGGGGATCTGGTGGCGTTTGTGTTCGATCCAAAGAGTGCTCTGGGCCAGCGGCTTTTGTCGCAGTGTGTGCAGAACATGCCGTGTCTGGTCGAGGGGGTGCGGGCCAGGCCGCTGGACAGTCAGGCACCGGCCACCAAGGTCTTGGGTGAGTTGGGGTTCAGTGTTTCGCCGTCGGCTTGGCTGGGGATGATTGACGCGGGAGATGCCCGCGTGGAGTCTGCGCTGGAGGAGCCTGAGATGCAGGTCAAGACCCGGTTTGGGGTTGTGGCTGTGCAGGAGGGAGATTCTTCGGTTGTTTTAAACGGGCAAACCGTTCTATCGCCTCAGGAGGAATCCGTGCGCATCGTGCGCCATGCGCCGGTGGGTGCAGAAGATGTGCTGTTGCTGCAAAGCGGATCGGGGACCGCCTGCCCTGCCCTGTTTCAGCTCCTGGCGGTATCCGCCCAGGGGGTACAGGTGTCGCCGAAGTTTGGGTCCTGCTCGGATCGGGTGTTTGCCGTGGTCGAGGAGAAGCGGAACCAGGCACCCAGGTTGTCCATCCGGATGCTGGGGTTTGCAGGGCCGTTTGAGCCAGAGGAAGAGCAGCGTAAGGCGGCTCTGAAGATGGTGGAGTTTGTGTACCAGCAGGGGGCACTCACGCTGGACGGTAAGCCGGTGCCTTCGCAATGAAGGAGCTTGTACCTTTGCGTTTGGCCGCAGGCTCAAGCTTTGGCGGGGATCTTTCGGGCAGTTTTGCGTGCGGGCTTGATCGCTTGATCTGGGGGTTTGAGCAGGGTCCAGGGCTCAACGCCCAGGGCCTGCGCCAAGCGTTCGATGTTGGCCAGGGCGATGTTCCAGCGGCAGCGCTCGACCGCTGAGACGTAGGTGCGGTCGAGTTCGCACTCGTGGGCCAGGCGCTCTTGGGACCAGCCTTTTTCTACACGCAGTAGCCGAATCCAGTACGCGAGGATTTCGCGCACGTTGCCCGGGTCGGGCAGATGGGTCGGGGGCGTGGGTTTGGCAGACACCGCGGGAGGATGCGGTTTTGCCTTCTTTGCATCTACGGAGTTTGCATCTCCTTTGACCCTCTCTCGGAGTTTGGAGCCGTGAGTGGAGATTCAGGATTGTGATTTCTGTCGGGTTTCTTTCTTTTATCTAACAAGGAGTGGGAGTCATGCGTTTTTCTACAAGAACTTTGGGCGTGGCGTGCGCGGTCATGCTGTCGGGGTGCTTTGCGGGCGATGTGTCCGTGGTCAAGGCGAGCAGGATCACTGGGTGGTCGCAATTCACGGTGGAGCAATTGCTGGACAAGCGCAAGGCTTGCTCCAGGGTGGAGTGGAAGAGTTTCAAGGACACCAGGGATCGCAGTGTCGTCGAGTACACCTGCGAGTCTGCGGCTGGTACGGCCTATCTGCTGAGTTTGCACACCAGCGCCGTCGAATCAGCGCAAAAGAGTCTGATGGGTGCTTCGCAGCATGATGCAGCTTTTGCGGAGATGGACAAGCAACAGACCCAACTGGCCAAAGAGACCGCAGAGGAGCAGATGGGGGAATTGGCCAATCGGCAAGCGCTCATCGCAGCGCTTCAGCAGGATATTTCTCGAATTCAGGGGCTCACCTTGGCTTCATGCCGTGAGGTGAATGCCAATTCATTCAACCGGGCGATCTCTGGCTTCATCCAGAGTTTTCAAAGGGGCTGCGCGAAGGCGATCCAATACAACGAGCCTCGGGACTTGGAGATTGACAAGAATGTGTTGATCCGAGTTGCGCAGACCCAGATCTCAGACCAAGAGAGCGCCATCCAGAATCTCAAAACGCAGATTGAGATGACGCAGTCGAGGGCTGAGCAACAGGTAGCACGTGCTGAGAACAACAAGGTAGAGCGAGAACAAGCGGCTATCAAGAAGCGCAATGACGCCCAAGCAGATCTGGCTGCCTTGGAGCGCCATTGGGCGAATGTCAAAGGCGTCCGGGAAGTGTCGCAATGGGTGATGCAAGGCAAGGAGCCCATCTATCTTGGGTCGCGCATCGACTTGGTGCTGACCGACAAAACGATCGAGGTACCGGTCACTGCGCGTTTGGTGTTTAACCAGGCAGAAAAGGATGGGGAAGATCTGACCCCTGCCTATGAGTTCGCTCTTCGTGAGGCGTGGAATCGCTATCCCATGAAGCCCTGAGTGGGCGATGCCTGTGCGGTGTGGGTCAACAAGACTTTTATCGCGCGTCTTCATTGACGGAGTTTGCATCGCTATTGGCATGCATGAGCCGTCGATATGTTGCTGATTGATTGAAGGGGAGATATCGATGAAGCGTGTTGCTTGGGTTCGCTGGGTATTGGTGGGGTATTTCTTGATCGGGCTGCTGTATGCGGTCTATGCCAACAACTGGGGGGATGGGCCCTACCGGAGTTTTGCGTACCACCTCGGCCAGGGGTTGGTGTGGCCTGTGATGGTGTTGCCAGGACTGGGCAAGTTCATCGGGGGCTTGCTGATCGTTGCCATGGTGGCGTTTGTGATGGCCAGTTGAGGCTGGAAAGGAGCAAGCGCCATGGCGTTTTTGGCACAGGTGATTTTGGTGTGTTTGATGGTCTACCTGTTCTTTGCCTCGCTGGGCTTCTGGTCTGGGCTGGGAATTTTGGCGCTGTGGTTGCTCATTGGGATGGCCAACAGTGGCAAGCGGTGAGGGGCTTTGAACGGGTATGCAAAACAACAGGCGCAACTGGGAAGCTGGGTGCGCGCTTTTTTACACAAGGAGGGGTTATGCGATTGGGAATGACGGGGTCGGAGCTAATGGTTCTACAAAGCTGGATCCGTGGGTCCAGGGGTGTGATCACAGCACTCACGTTGGGTGCCGCACTGGCTTTGGTGGGGTGTTCTGGCTCGCAAGGAGAGCGCATCCTCATGAAAGGCTGCAAGGAAGGCGGTGTGAGTGACAAGGATTGCCTGTGCGCCACGCAGAAAGTCGGCACCCGGTATGACTTGAAGAATCTGCAGGAATTCATGAATGATCGGGCGATTCCGATGCAGACGCTGCAGATGGATTTTGTGAAAGCTTTGGCGATGTGTCGCCAGGCTGGGTAGTGATCTGCGGTGACGGAGCCTGAGGGCTCTTCGGAGAATGGGACTGGGCTGTGGCCTGGTCCCTGGTTCAAGGGCTTCTTTTTTTCGTCACACTTGGACGTCATTCAATCCTTACCCTACGAATGAGGTCTTGAAAAGACTATGAGGTTGTTCGGATCGGCAGAGACGTTACATGGGACCTACGGGACACAGACTCCTACCTCAGATGGTTACCGGCATTGAAGTAGATGACGCGCCCCCCCGCTGGTTACCCCACCCGACATTCGCGCTTTTCATTACATGCGGCTCGGCACTCCGTACATCGACGCACTGCAAAGTGTCCTCGGGTACGGAGGGGACACAGATACGAATGCTTGCATAGTCGGAGGACTTGTAGGTGCGCGGATCGGGATCACAGGTATTCCCCCAAACATGATCGATGCAGTGCTCAGATGCGACACGAAAAAAGGTCGTCCGCGCCCAGCCTGGCTGAGCACCCAGGACGCCTTGGAACTTACCCAGGGACTTCTGAATGAAGAAGTACATTGACCACGAGTTGGTTCAAATCGGCTGACTTGCTGGCGGCTGCCTAAAAGCTGATGTGAGACATGCGCGGAAGATGACTGGACGGCGGTGAGCGCCAACAGCGGTCATTCAGAGCCCTTGACCTCGAACAAGTGCTGCGCCGCCGACGGCAGTCGTTCGATCGCACTCCAACCAGCAAGTCCGCTTCAACGTCGACACCTGCGCAGAGTGACTGGCTCAATACGTCTCATCGCAGTGCTTACACCGTCTTGTTGACGGACTTCTTTGGACAGGTTGCTACTGCTAGAGGCACGTAACAATGCAATCAACTGTTTACGACAAGTCGCAGGGCAACCCCGTTGTGATCCGAGAGTCTGCCAGGCTCATTGCGGTCGCACCAGATATGAAGAGGTTCGCATGAGATCAGATCAGAGCTGCTCCAAATGTGATCCACGATTGCCCTATCTGCGGCCCTTGTCGCGCGAATGTCTTCCAGCGTGTGTCAGGTAAGGCCAATGCTGGTTAGGGCCTGTTAACACAAATTACGAAGGCCGTCGGCCACCAGCACGAAGCTGAGAAAGCCCAGGAACATCGAATCGAGCTTTTCGAACCGCGAGAAGATGCGACGGTAACCCTTCAAGCGCCGAAACAGTCTCTCGACCTCGTTGCGGCGCTTGTACATCGCCCGGTCGTATTCC
>NZ_QAIM01000517.1:5245-13849 GCF_003061035.1 Acidovorax sp. HMWF018 | reverse complement strand
GTGTGCCGCCAGCGCCTCCAGCATGCGTGGCAGCAGCCGGGTGCTGACACCCGCCGACACTCCCACCCGCACCATGCCTTCGCGGCCCGATGCGTGGCGCCGCACGCGTTCCACCAGGTCATCGCTGGCCAGCAACAGCTGGCGGCCTTCGCGCACCAGCACCTCGCCAGCAGGGGTGAGGTCGGCCTGCCGCCGCCCGCGCACCACCAGCTCGGCGCCCAGGCGCGATTCCAGTTCCTTGATGTGCATGCTCACCGTAGGCGGCGCGAGGTGCAACGCCTGCGCTGCGGCCGCAAAGGTGCCCAGGTCGGTGATGGCAATCAAGGTCTGCAACTGGTCGAGATTGAGGTTACGCATCAGCTTTTGTGAAGTGAGTCGTCATTGAATTCAACTTTACAGATGGTAAGCCCGGCGAGAGCATTGCGGGGCCATGAAACACCCGCATCCCCACACCACTTCCCCCAGAGCCGTCTCTGCTTCAAACCTTGTGGGCCGCCACCGACCTGTGCGAACCGTTGCCATAGTCGTGTTTCTGCATGCGCTGCGTTGGGCCGTGGCGGGCGCGCGCAACGCCAGGGATCGGTGGGTTGCCGCTGCGGCGCGCGCCGAGCGGCGCGTCACCGAGCCGTTCAGGGTGCCCCCAGGTGGTGGGTGAGAGCCATATTTGAGTGAAATTGGCGTGTAGCGCAGGTAATTCATGCGCTGGTAGCTATCATTTCAGGAGTGAAGGCTGGTTGCTGGTCAGCCGGCAGTCGCCTTCGCCGCCGTGCCCTTCGCAGAGTCATGGACATAACGGGGCGTTCGGCGTGTGTGGGGCCTGAGGGCGCTTACTTGCGCTGGTTGAAATGGCTCTCGACTTCGGCGGTATGGCCGGCATAGCTCTTGGAGATGGGCCAGGTGCTGCACAGGCTGGTGCGCAGCCGTTGGCCTGATTGGAAGGCGAACACCATGTGCTCGGACCCCTTGGCGAACCGCACGCCGCAACTTCCCTGGTCGCCCCGAGTGTGCACCGTGATGGCCGTGGCCTGATCGCCTTTGTAGATGGTCGTGGGCCTGAAAAGGGCTCGGTACTCGTTTTTGTTCGCAGGGTCGACGATCTCTTCTGTCACAACGCCTTTGAACACGACCGTGGCCTGTGGAGCATTTGCTTGCGCAGAGGCGAGCTTGCAGCTGCATGCATAGGTATTGCCGGCCAGCCAGGCCATGGCGGTGGCGCAAAAGATGGTGGGGATGGGCTTCATGGGGGCCTTGCTCAGAGGATGGAGTGGGGCAGCTATCGATTCGGCAGTACCGGTGTTGCAGCCGTGCTGGGGCAGTTCAATGCTGGTGACGGGCGCTCGTTGCCAACAGTGGTGCGTTCGTGACGCCGGGCACCGATCAGGCTGCAGCAACGTGCTCCGCGATGGCTTGTCCCACTTGCGTTGTACTGGCGCTTCCTCCCAGGTCCGGCGTGCGCGGCCCGCTCTTGATCACCTCTTCGATGGCCGCCACGATGGCATCGTGTGCCAACCTGCCCGCGCCCTGGCCGTGGGTGAGGAAGTCCAGCATCAGCGCTCCCGACCAGATCATCGCAATCGGGTTGGCGATGTTTTGGCCGTAGATGTCGGGCGCGGAGCCGTGCACGGGCTCGAACAGGCTGGGGAACGTGCGCTCGGGGTTCAGGTTGGCCGAAGGGGCCAGGCCGATAGTGCCGGTGGTGGCCGGGCCCAGGTCGCTCAGGATGTCGCCGAACAGGTTGGTCGCAGCCACCACGTCAAAGCGGCCGGGCTGCAGCACGAAACGGGCGGTCAGGATGTCGATGTGCTGCTTGTCCAGCGTGACCTCGGGGTAGCCTTGGGCCACGTCGTCGGCACGCTGGTCCCACCACGGCATGCTGATGGCGATGCCATTGCTTTTGGTGGCCAGGGTCACGTGTTTCTTGGCGCGGTTCTGGGCCAGATCGAAGGCGAACTTCAAGAGGCGGTTGGCGCCGTGGCGGGAGTAGACCGACTCCTGGATCACGATCTCGCGGTCGGTGCCTTCGTACATCACGCCACCCAGCGAGGTGTATTCACCCTCGGTGTTCTCGCGCACCACGTAGTAGTCGATGTCGCCCGGCTGGCGACCGGCCAGGGGGCAGGGCACGCCTTCGAACAGGCGCACCGGGCGCAGGTTGATGTACTGGTCGAACTCGCGGCGAAACTTGAGCAGCGAACCCCAGAGGGACACATGGTCGGGCACGGTGGCGGGCCAGCCCACGGCGCCAAAGAAGATGGCGTCCATGTCCGACAGCTGTGCTTTCCAGTCGTCGGGCATCATTTTTCCGTGGGCGGCGTAGTAGTCGCAGCTGGCCCATTCGAAGGTGGTGGTTTCGAGCGCGATGCCAAAGCGTTTGGCAGCGGCCAACACCACGCGCAGGCCTTCGGGCATCACCTCCTTGCCAATGCCGTCTCCGGCAATGAGGGCGATGCGGTAGGTTTTGGCGGGGGCGGAAGAGGTCATCAAGCGGTCCTTGCAATGGCTTTAAGGGTTCAGCTGCAGGGCGCAGCCAGCGGCATGGCGTGCATTGTTCCCAGCGCTGCCGATAACTACAATCCGCCAACTGTGGCTTCATCTTTCACACTTCGTGCATAAAAATCCTGCAGCGGAAGACCTGCGCGTGTTCACGGCCGTGGTGCGCAAGGCGAGCTTTGGCGGCGCTGCCACCGAGCTGGGCACCTCACCCGCGTACGTCAGCAAGCGCATCCGCCTGCTGGAGCAGGACCTGCAGGTCAAGCTGCTGCACCGCACCACCCGCCGCGTGGCGGTGACGGAAGAGGGTGAGCGCGTCTTTCACTGGGCGCAGCGCATCCTGGACGACATGGAGCAACTGATGCAGGAGGTGGCGGTGACGCGCAGCGAGCCGCGCGGGCTGCTGCGGGTGAGCAGCAGCTTTGGCTTTGGCCGCCAGATCGTGGCGCCCGCGCTGTCACGGCTGGTGGAGCAGCACCCGGGGCTGCAGGTGCGGCTGGAGGTGTTTGACCGGCTGGTGGATGTCGCGGGCGAAGGGTTCGACCTGGACGTGCGCGTGGGCGACGAGATTGCGCCGCACCTCATTGCCCGCCGCCTGGCCGACAACCACCGCGTGTTGTGCGCGGCGCCCGCCTACCTGCAGCGCAAGGGCAGCCCGCGCACGGTGGCCGACCTGTCCGCGCACGACTGCCTGGTGATCAAGGAGCGCGACCACCCCTTTGGCGTGTGGCGCCTGCGCAGCGGCGCACAGGAAGAATCGGTCAAGGTGCGCGGCCCGCTGTCGGCCAACAACGGCGAGATGGCCGTGCAGTGGGCCGTGGACGGGCGCGGCGTGGTGCTGCGCTCGCTGTGGGATGTGGGCGTGCACCTGCAGGCAGGGCGCCTGGTGCAGGTGCTGCCGCAGTGGCAGCAGGAGGCCAATGTGTGGGCCGTGTACCCCACGCGGCTGGAGCGCTCGGCCAAGGTGCGGGTGTGCGTGGAGTTTTTGCAGGCGCATTTCCGCGCCGGATGGATGGCGCGGGGCGCAGAGACTGGAGCGGGTGAAAACGCCCCGGTTTGAAGCAAAAATAGCTGCTAGCGCCCGTCTTGCAAGCGCTGGCAGCTATCAAAAAGATACCGGTCGTGCCATCGGCTCGACCGCAGGGGCGATCAGCCCGCCAGCGCGGCCTTCACCGCAGCCGACACCTGGCCCATATCGGCCTTGCCCGCCAGGCGGGTCTTGACCACACCCATGACCTTGCCCATGTCGCCGGGGCCCGAAGCACCCACTTCGGCCACGATGGCCTTCACGGCGGCCAGCGTTTCCTCGGCCGACATGCGCTCAGGCAGGTAGGCCTGCAGCACCGCCATCTCGGCCTTTTCCTTGTCGGCTAGGTCCTGGCGGCCTGCGCCTTCAAACGCGGTGATCGAGTCCTTGCGCTGCTTGATGAGCTTGTCCACGATGGCCACCACGGCCGCGTCGTCCAGGGTGATGCGCTCGTCCACTTCCTTCTGCTTCATCGCCGCCTGCAGCAGGCGGATGGTGCCCAGGCGCTCGCTGTCCTTGGCGCGCATGGCGGTTTTCATGTCTTCGGTGATCTGGTCCTTGAGGCTCATGAGGCTTTTCCTTTGTCTTTGTGTGGGTCAGGCAGGGACTTAGGGTTTGCAAAAAGCCCCTCTGGCTAAGCGTAGTGCCGCAGACAGTAGTCTTGCTACGGCAAGGCGCTACAACAACGCCAGAGGGGCTTTTTGCAAACCCGAAAAAACAAAAACCCGCGCTTGGCGTCCCTAGCGCGGGTTTGTCGGCACTCCGTATCAGGACGGTGCCAAAGCGGTACTCAGTACAGCTTCTTGGGCAGTTGCATGCTGCGAACGCGCTTGTAGTGACGCTTCACGGCAGCAGCCTTCTTGCGCTTGCGCTCGGCGGTGGGCTTTTCGTAGAACTCACGGGCGCGCAGGTCGGTCAGCAGGCCGAGCTTTTCAATGGTGCGCTTGAAGCGGCGCAGGGCAACGTCAAAGGGTTCGTTTTCTTTTACGCGGATCGTAGTCATTAGCTAATGTTTTCCAAATGGTGCCTGCAGAGGGGCTTGGGGAGATCGGGCCTCAAGTCCGTACAAAGCGGTTTCCCCGTCTGTAACTAGTATTTGGCCGACGGGGCATTGCCAGCAAAGCAGGAGATTATAGCCTTTATCCACGCCCATGGCGCAAGCGGTGGGCGCGTGCCCGTGGGCAGGGCGCGGGGCGGGCTGTTTTCAGACGGACTGCACCGCAATGGCGCGGAAGTTGCTTCATGTTGTAACACTCCTAATCACCGGTGGGGAGCCCTGGCCATCCGCCCGGGCGGCCCCGCCGCAGACACCATGGCATTCATGCACCGCGTATCGGGTTGGCTGGGCCGGCTCAGTGTGGGCCGCAAGCTCATGCTCATCTATCTGCTGGACCTGACGGCGGTGATCTACGTCTCTAGCATCCTGATCCACGAAAAGTACCTGGCGATCGACTTCACGCGCAAGGAAGTGGTGGGCACGACCTATGCAGCGGTGGTGCGCGACGGGCTGATGGGGCAGTTTCTGGACGCGTCGCAGCAACCGCCGCTGGTGGCCGACGTGCTCACCCGGCTCGAGGCGGTGCGCGCGGCCCACGACGAGCAGCTGCGCACCGCCGATGTCGCCCAGCGGTTTGGCGTGGCGCTGCAGCAGCTGGCGGGGCCGTCCCCGGAGGGCTCGCCCACCGTCGATCCGCAGACGCTCACCCGCCAGCGCAGCCAGTTGCTGCGCGAGGGCCGCGAGCTGCTCACCACCGTGGGCAACCAGTCCAACCTGATTCTGGACCCGGACCTGGACAGCTACTACGTGATGTCGCTGGTGGTGCTGCGGTTTCCCGAGCTGCTGCAGGCGGTGCATGACACCGTCAGCTTCCTGAACGCGGCGCCATCGCGGCGCGGGCCGCAGTGGTCGTCCGAGCTGCTGACGCTGGTGGGGCGGCTGGATGCGGTGATGCTGGGCATCGAGTCGGACTACAACCAGGCGTTCATCGCGGGCTCGCCCGAGATGCGGGCCGCGCTGGTGCGCCAGCGCGAGGCGCTCAAGGCGGCGCAGGAGGGCTTTCAGGCCTTGCTGCAGGGCATTGCATCGGGCGAGTCGCGCCTGACGGTGGCGCAAGTGGGTGTGCAGGAGGCCCTGGTGCTGGGCGCGCTGCGCGATGCGTGGTCGGTGGGCATTGTGGACCTGGAGCGTTTGCTGAACCAGCGCGCCGACAGCCTGTTTGCCCGCATGTGGCTGCACCTGGGCACGGCGCTGGTGCTGCTGGGTTGCATCCTTTCGCTCGTCACCCTGGTCGCGCGCCAGATCGCCAAGCCGCTGCAACAGCTGGCCCGTGTGGCCGACGAGGTGCGTAAGAGCGGCGACCACACGCTGCGCGCGCAGTGGAACAGCCGCGACGAAATCGGCCGCCTGGTCACTGCGTTCAACGAGATGCTGTCGCAGCTCGACCGCGACCGCCTGCTGCAGCAGGAACTGGCCGCCAGCGCCCGCGCGGCCGAGGCGCAGCGCGAGCTGGTGGAGGCCTTCCCCATTCCCATGGTTGTCACGTCCATCCCCGAGCATGAGGTGCTGCATTCCAACGCGCCCGCCGCCCCCTGGCTGGGGGGCCGCAAGACCGACCCCTGGGCCGTGGGGCTGGAGCCCGGCGTGCGCGCGCGCTTCTTCCAACGTCTGGCGGACCAGGGATCGGTCGATGAATTTGAAGTGCGCTGGAAGGGCAGTCCCGAGCCATCCTGGGCTGTGCTGTCGGCGCGGCGCCTGCAGTTCCAGGGGCGCGACTCGGTGCTCACGGCCTTCACGCCCATCAACGTGCTCAAGGTGATGGAGCAGCGCCTGGAGCTCTGGGCCAAGGTGTTCGAGGCCTCGTCCGAAGGCATCATCATCATGAATGCCGAGCAGCAGATCATCAGCGTGAACAAGGCGTTCTGCCGCAGCACGCACTACGACTTCTACGAGGTCATTGGCGAGGACCTGGGCTTTCTGCTGGAAGAGTCGGGCACCGAGCCGCTGTCCGCACAGATCCAGCGCACTATGCTCGACAAGGAGTCGTGGCAGGGCGAGGTGCGGTTTCGCCGCCGCTCGGGCGAGACCTACCCGGCTTGGCTCATGGTGTCGGCCGTGCGCGAGGGCAAGGGCGGTGCGGTGGCCAACCACATCGGCATCGCCATCGACATCACCGACCGCAAGCTCAATGAGGAGCGCATCCAGTTCCTGGCGCACCACGACGTGCTCACCGAGCTGCCCAACCGGTCACTGTGCGTGCAGCGCCTGCAGATGGCGCTGGCGCAGGCCCCCATTACCGGCGAAAAGGTCGCGGTGCTCTTCATCGACCTGGACCGCTTCAAGGCCATCAACGACACGCTGGGCCACCACATTGGCGACGGCCTGCTGCGCTCGGTGGCTGCGCGCCTCACGCAGGCCGTGCGCAGCCGCGACACCGTGAGCCGCCTGGGCGGCGACGAGTTTGTGGTGGTGATGCGCGACGTGGCCGGGCGCGAGGACGTGCAGCAGCTGGTGGAGCGGCGGCTGATCCCGCTCATCCGCCAGAGCCATCCGGTCGAGGGGCATGAGCTGAATGTGTCCTGCAGCGTGGGCATTGCCGTGTACCCCGAGGACGGCAGCGACATCGATGAACTCATGCGCCGCGCCGACGCCGCCATGTACGAGGCCAAGACCACCGGCCGCGACATGGCGCTGTTCTATTCCATGGAGACCGACCAGCGCGCGGTGGCCCGCCAGACCATGGAGCAGCAACTGCGCCGCGCGCTGGAGCGCAACGAGCTGAGCCTGCACTACCAGCCCCGTCTGAGCGCCCAGGGTACCCAGCTGCTGGGCGTGGAGGCACTGCTGCGCTGGACCAGCCCGGTGCTGGGCTCCATACCGCCCAGCGAGTTCATCCCCATCGCCGAGGAGACCGGCATGATCCGCGCCATTGGCAGCTGGGTGCTGCAACAGGCCTGCGAGCAATGGGTGCGCTGGCAACAACTGGTGCTGGATGCGGGCGTGGGCGATGCCGCATCGCCTCACCCGTTGGCGCGGGTGTCGATCTCGGTCAACCTATCGGCCGCGCAGATGTCTGACCCCGCGCTGGTCACCGACATCGAGGCACTGCTGCTGCGCACCGGCATGCCCGCGCACCGGCTGGAGCTGGAGATCACCGAGTCTCAACTGATGGACAACGCCCATGCGGCCGAGCAGCAACTGGCGGCGCTCAAGGCGCTCGGCGTGCAGCTGTCCATCGACGATTTCGGCACCGGGTATTCCAGCCTTGCCTATCTGAAGCGCTTTGACATCGACCGCCTCAAGGTGGACAAGTCCTTTGTGCGCGACATGCTGGCCAACCCAGCCGACATGGCCATCACCCGCGCCATCATCGCGCTGGGCCACACACTGGGGCTGCGCATCGTGGCCGAGGGCGTGGAAGACCTGGCCACCGCCCAGGTGCTGAGTGCGCTGGATTGCGAGGAGCTGCAGGGCTACCACTTCAGCCGGCCGCTGCCGGTGCCGGAGCTGGAGGCCTGGGCCTGCCAGCACCAGCCCTCGGGCGCGCCGGTGCGGGAGGCCGCTGTGCTGGCCTGATGGACTTTTACAGCGCCGTCAGTGCGCAGCGCCAGCAGGCTCTGCCTGCGGCAGTGGCAGCGCCTGCGCGCAGGCATATGCGCTGGCCCACGCCCATTGAAAGTTGTAGCCGCCCAGCCAGCCCGTCACGTCCACCACCTCGCCAATGAAGTACAGCCCCGGCTGGGCCTTGCACTCCATGGTCTGCTGCGACAGCGCCTTGGTGTCCACGCCGCCCAGCGTCACCTCGGCCTTCTTGTAGCCCTCGGTGCCCGTGGGCGTCAGCTCCCAGCGCGCCAGTTGCTCGGCCAGGCGTGCCAGGGCCTTGTCGCTGGCCTCGTTGATGGGGCGCTGCCAGTCGGCCTCGCGGCTGGCCCAGGCATCGGCCAGGCGGCTGGGCACCAGGGTGGCCAGTTCGTTGGACACCAGCTTGCGCGAGCGGGCCTTGCCCTGCGCCAGCGCGGCGGGCAGGTCCACCGTGGGCGCGAGGTTGATGGCCAGCGGCGTGCCCTCCTGCCAGTAGCTGGAGATCTGC
>NZ_QAIM01000517.1:0-5235 GCF_003061035.1 Acidovorax sp. HMWF018 | reverse complement strand
GGCCCCGGTGGGTGAACAGCAGGTCTTCGTCAAACGCCATGCGGGCTTTCTTGGCACCCGTGCTGATCTGCACCGGCAGCGCCAGCCCGGCCAGCTGCGCATACGGCGCCCAGCCCGCGCCGTCAAAGGTCAGCGGCACCAGACCCGGCTTGCGCTCGACGAGCGGGATGTTGAACTGCTGCGCGAGCCGGTAGCCCAAGTCGGTGGCACCGATCTTGGGGATGGACAGGCCGCCCGTGGCAATGACCAGCGCACCCGCCGACACCGGACCGCGATCGGTATCAATTTGATAGCTGCCCCGGCATGATTCACTAGCGCTTGAGGCCAAAAAGGCTATTTTTTTGACGCCACAGGGCTGCCAGCGGGTCACGCCGCCCGCCTCACACTCGGCCAGCAGCATGGCGATGATGTCCTCGGCCGAGCGGTCGGCAAACAGCTGGCCCTTGTGCTTTTCGTGAAACGGGATGCCGTGCTTTTGCACCAGCGCGATGAAGTCGGCCGGCGTGTAGCGCGACAGCGCCGAGCGGCAGAACTGCGGGTTCTGCCCCACAAAGTGTTTGTGCGGCGCGGCCGGGTCCAGGTCGCGGTTGGTGAAGTTGCAGCGCCCGCCGCCCGAGATGCGGATCTTCTCGGCCACCTTGTCCGCATGGTCGATGAGCAAGACCTTCAGCCCCCGCTGGCCCGCCTGGCCCGCGCAGAACAAGCCGGCAGCGCCGGCGCCGATGATGATGGCGTCAAAAAATGGGATCGTCGGCACGGCGTGTGGATGCGGTTGGGAAAGGGGCTGATTGTGCCGACTTTGACCGCTCCGCTGCCTGCTACCCGTGGAGCACGCGCGGCCCATGCCAGTGACCGCCGCGCAAGGGCCGCCCCGCCGCGCTGGCGGTGTCCCCCTTCCCGAATTGCGTAGCAATTCGAGAGAAGGGGGAAGCGGCGCAGCCGCTCAGGGGGATGGTCAGAATTTCGCGCGCAAGGTCACGCTCAGATTGCGCGGGTCCGCATAGTTGCTGTAGTCCAGGTTGGCCCAGTACTTCTGGTTGGTCACGTTGTTCACCGCCAGCGTGGCGCTCACCTTGGGGTTGAACTGCCAGGACGCGCGCAGGTTGAGGATGGCCTTGGGCGACTGCTTCACCGTCACCGTGCCGCTGGGGTGCGGGATGTTGAAGCCCTCGATGGCGCTTTGCCAGGTCAGGTTGCCGCCCACCGACAGCGGTGCGAGCGCGCCCGACAGTTGGTAGTCCGTGCCCAGTTGCAGCAGGTAATCGGGCATGTTGGCGTAGATGAGGTCGGTGGGAGCGCGCGTGACCTTGGCGCGGGTCAGGCCTGCGCTCACGCGCCACTGCCGGGTGGCCATGCCTGCGAACTCCAGCTCGAAGCCGGTGGATTTGGTGCCGTTCACGGCCACGTAGGGCAGGGTGCCGTCGGGCAGCGGCGTGGTGATGGCGCTGTCGCGAATGCCGAAGTTGTCTTGCTTCGTCTGGAACACCGCAAAGTGCGCCTGGATGCGGCGCTCGAACAGCTCGGCCTTGAGGCCGGCCTCGGCATTGCTGCCGATGACGGGCGACAGCGGATTGTTGTTGCGGTCCTTGTAGTTCTGCGGGTTGAAGATGCGCGCGTAGCTGGCGTAGGCCGACAGCGTGGGTGTGATGTCGTACACGGCGCCGATGAAGGGCGTGACCTTGCGGTTTTCGTCCTGAATGGCTGAGCGGCCCGCATAGGCGCCCGTGGTGCCATAGGTGTCGGAGTGGCGGTGCCAGTCGGTCAGGCGCAGGCCGGTGAGCACCGACAGCGGGTCGGCCAAGCGCCAGCGTGCCGAGGCGAACAGGCCCGTCTGCTGCGTGATCTGTGTGCGCCAGGCGCCGGTCTTGGAATAGGTGGGCGCTGGCGCGTTGCCGTCCCAGGTGTAGATGTTGGGGATCACATAGCTCCAGCCCGCCACCGAGGTGTAGCCATCGGTGCGGGTGGCGGTGCGGGTGGAGCTCATGCCCACCACCAGGTCGTGCTTGCGGCCGCCCAGTTCGAACTTGCCCGACAGGTAGGCGTCCACCGTGTCCTGCGTTTCGCTGCCGCCGCTCACGGAGGCATACAGGGTCGTGCCCGCGCCGGTCACCGGGTTGATGAAGGGGGCCTGGCTGGTGGTGGCGCCATAGCCGTAGGTGCTCAGGCGGAAGGTGTCGCCCTCGGTGTGGTTCAGCGCGGCCTTCAGGCTCCAGTCGTCGTTGATCTGGTGGTCCAGCGTGGCATAGAGCGTGCCCGAGGTGCGCTCCCAGCGCGTCCAGGGCGGCGAGAAGCTGGTGGAGATCGGCAGGTCGATGGGCACGCCCGTGGTGGCAAAACGCGGGATGGTGCCCCAGATCGGCGCCTTGGGGTCGTTGGACTGGCGCTGGTAGCCCACCGACACCACGGTGGATGGGCCGATGTCGGCCTCCACCGCCGCCAGCAGGGCGGTCTTGTCCTCGGAGTAGCGGTCGCGGAAGCTCTCTTTCTTCTGCGGGGCCACGACCAGGCGGCTGCGCACGCTGCCGTCGCTGTTGAGCGGTGCGTTGATGTCCAGCTCGCCCCGGTACAGGTTCCACGACCCGGCGGTGAGCGCTACAGACGCGGCGAACTCGCGCTGCGGGCTCTTGCGGATCATGTTGATGGTGGCCGACGGCACGCCCACACCGGTCTGGATGCCGTTGGCGCCGCGCACGATGTCGATGCGCTCGTACAGCGCGGTGTCGAATTCCTGGTTGGTGCTGCTGCTGTAGCTGGGCAGGCCGTCGGTCTGGAAGTCGGTGATCTGGAAGCCGCGCGCGTAGTACAGCGGGCGCTGCGTGTCGTAGAAGCTCACGGCAATGCCGTTCACGTTGCGCAGCACGCTGTCGATGCTGGTGAGCGACTGGCGCTCGATCTGCGCGCGCGTCACCGTGCTGACGGACTGCGGCGTTTCGCGCGGTGTGAGCTGAAGGCGGGTGGACGCGCTCTCGCGCGCGCCTGACACGGTGACGCTGTCCAGCGCCTTGGGCTCCACGATCTGGTCGGTGCGGGTGGCGCCTGCAGGGGAGGTCTCGGTGGTATCTGCGGGTGACCCGGCGGTGGTCTGGGCACCGGCGGTGCCCATCATGTTGGCTGCGAGGAAGGCGGCCACCGCCAGCGGATGGAGGGCACAGACAAGGTGTCTACGGGGTGCGTGCATGAGAGGGCTCCTGAGGGAAATGCGTTGGCAGGCTGGCTGGCAACGCTCCTCCGACGGGATGCACGGCTGGCTGGGATTTGTAAAATTTTAAATACAAATGCGAACTATTCGCAAAAACATGGAGGATATGGCCCCAAGGTGCGGGTTTTTGTTGTTCTGGCGGCACAACGCACCGGGTGGGACGTAGCCCGCTGCACCCGGTAGCTGGGGTGATGCCTTTGTGTGGCGCTGTGGTGGTCACTGCGGCACGGTCACGCGGCGTGCCATGTCCTGCAGACCCGCTGGCGCCGAAGCCGCCAGCGAGTCGTGGCTCTCACTGCCGGTACACCCCGCCCGGGCCCACCACCGCAATGTCCACATAGTTGGACCCATGGTGGTTCTGCGGGCTGAACTGGTAGCTGAAGCCGCCCAGGTCCAGGTTGCCCAGGCCCTCCATGGCCGTGACCAGGCTGGCGCGTGTGACACCGGGGCCCGCAGCACGCAGGCCTTCGATGAGCACGCGTGCGTCCATGTAGCCGGTATAGCGGTCGTAGTCCGCCGGCTTGTCGTGGCGCTTCATGGAGGCCTGGAAGTCGCGCGTGAGCGCAATGGTGGGCTTGGTGGGGGACGGGCCGGTGCGCGCCACGGCCAGGCCACGCGCGTCGTCGCCCAGCGCCTTGAGCACGGCGCTGCCCGCACCCAGCGACAAGGTGTAGATGGGCACGCCCAGGTGCGCGCGGTTGGCCCGCACATAAGCCACCACGGACGGGCCTGCTGCCACCAGCAGCACAGCCTGCGGCTTTTGTGTGGCCAGGGCTTTGGCAGCATCGTTCGCGTCTTCACCCGAAGAGGCCAGTGCGTGCGAGCCAGCCAGCGCAGCACCCTCGGCGGCAATCGTCTTTTCCACCAGGGGCAGCAGCAGCTTGCCGAAGTCGTTGTTTTCGTAGGCCACGGCGATGCGCGAGGTCTGCACGGCCACCAGGTTGCGCACGATCTTCACCAGTTCGTCGGCATAGCTGGCGCGGGTGGTGAACAGGTAGGGGTGCTGCTGCGTGCGGACGGCGGGGCTGCCGGTGTACACGGAGATCAGCGGCAGCTTGGCCTGCGCCAGGTAGGGCAGCAGCGTCATGACCTGCGAGGTGCCGGCCACGCCAAACAGTGCCAGCACGCCGTCTTTTTCGCTCAGCTGCTTGGCGTTGTCCAGCGCACGGCGGGCGTCAAAACCATCGTCCAGCGACACCAGCCGGATCTTGCGGCCACCGATGCCGCCCTTGGCGTTGGCGTCTTCCACGGCGGCCTCCTGCCCCTCGTGGATGGGCGACAAAAACGGCGCCATGCCGCCTGACAGTGCGGTTGAGCGGCCGATGAGGATGTCTCCCTTGCCGCCGCTGGCGGGCTGTGCGCGGGCGGGCAGGCCAGCCAGGGCCGCGCTACCGGCCAGCGCAAGGACCAGGCTGCGGCGGCGCGCCAGGGGCAGCCCCTGGTCGGCGGGCCACGCATTTGCATTCGGGGTCTTCATCACACAGCATCTCCAGCAAAAAACCGATTCGAAGGGCTGCGAGGCCCCGAAGAGCGGCGATGGTAGGAGGGCGCTGTGCCCGGCACGCACCGGGTTTCTACCGGGGGCGCGTCATCTTAGGGACATGTGTCTATCCACCCACGGCTCTGACGGCACCCGCGCAAGACGGTGCGATTCGCCCCGCCCCATGCGGCGCGGTAGCATGTGGCATGGACCTGCCGAGGACAACACCATGACTTTGATCCGCTACGCCCTCTGTGCCCTGGCGCTGGGCTGCCTGGCCCCCGCCTGGGCCATCAACAGGTGCACGGACGCCAATGGCAAGGTGTCGTTCCAGGACGCGCCTTGTGCGGGTGAGGGCGAGAAGATCGACGTGCGCCCCACCACCCGTGGCGCCACCCCGGTGCAGCCCGCGGCAGCACCCGTTGGCGAGGGCGCATTCGGCCCCACCTGGCAGCGCAAGAACTACCTGCAGACCCAGGGCATCCCCCAGGCGCGCGCCGCTATCGAGCGCAACCAGCGTGAATGCACGGCCCAGCCCAATGCCGTGGCCACGGCA
>NZ_QAIM01000516.1:0-1928 GCF_003061035.1 Acidovorax sp. HMWF018 | reverse complement strand
AAGCACCTGTCCGAAAAGCTGCCCATCAGCCGCTGGCAGCGTGACCTGACCGACAGCACCGTGCTGCGCAACATGGGCGTGGCCCTGGGCTACGCCACGCTGGCCTATGCCTCGTTGCTCACGGGCCTGAACAAGCTCGAAATCAACGAAGAAGCCCTGGCCGAAGACCTGGACGCGTCCTGGGAAGTGCTGGCTGAACCCATCCAGACGGTGATGCGCCGCTTTGGAGTGCAGGGCGCCTACGAAAAGCTCAAGGAAGTGACGCGCGGCAAAACCGTGACGGCGGAAGCGCTGCACGGGCTGATCCAGTCGCTGGAAATTCCTCAGGCCGAAAAGGACCGACTGCTGGCGATGACGCCCGGCAGCTATGTGGGCAAGGCGGCCGAGCTGGCGCGTCGGGTGTAGCGCTACCTCCATGCGGCAGAGCGGTACACCCAAGAGAGCACCTGGATGACAGCGCCTTTCATTCGAGGGCGCTGGTCAAAGGAATCATTGTTTGCTCTGCTTGTTTTTGTCGTAGTTTCGGCAGTCGCGGCGGCGCTGTACGGCCCATACCTGGAAAATCCGTTTGTTTTTGACGACGGAAATCTCTTCTTCACCTCCCGTCTGACGACCGCGGCGGTTGAGCCCTGGGAGCTGCTTACCCGGTCGTTGCCGTACTTCACCCTGGGTTGGGTCGAAACACAATGGGGCACCATGGAAGCGCATCGGCTTATCAGCCTGGTGCTGCACGTTTTGGTCGCCTGGCAACTTTATCAATTGCTCAAGCAGATGCTCATTCTGGAGGGGCGCCGAAGCGAGCCGGCTGCCATAGCCCGTGAGCAGGCCTGCGCCATTGCAGCATTGCTGGCCGTTGTGTTTGTGGTGCATCCAGTGGCTGTCTATGCGGCGGGCTACCTGATACAGCGCACTACCGTCATGGCCGCGCTGTTCTCGCTGATCAGCTTGCGCTATTTGCTGATGGCCCTGCAGGAAGGTAGCCATGCCAGGGTGCTGCGTGCAGCGCTGATGTCATCTTTGGCCATGCTGTGTAAGGAACATTCAGTGACTGTGCCATTTGCAGCCTTGTCACTCGTTTTGCTGCTGGATCGGGTGGATCGACGAACGGTACAGGTCTGCTCCACGTTCATTTGCGCGAATTTGCCGGCCGTTGCCTTGGTGTTCAGCGTGGGGATGGGATTCGTTGGCCAGCCGTACGAACCCAGACTGAGCGATCTGACAGGTGAAATCTACGGCCTGCCTGCACTCCAAGGCCGCGGTGATCGGTGGCTATTTTCGGCCTACACGCAGGCCCAGCTGTACTACCAATACTGGCTGCAGTGGCTGATCCCCTCTACCACCAGAATGTCTGCAGACTTGAGGGTCGATTTTCTTCAACCCTGGACTTCCGTTCACGCTTTGCTGCAACTGGGTCTGTTTGTGGCGGTGCCTTCTGTGGTGGCAGGCCTTTCGCTGCGGACGGGCAAGCACCGTTTGTTCGCTTTTGGCCTCGCATTCAGCGCTTTGCTGTTTCTGGTTGAGTTCAGCCTTGTGCGCTTTCAGGAGCCGTACGTGCTCTACCGCAGTTATATCTGGGCCATTGGGTATGCTGCGACGGTCGCCGCTTTGGCACGACACCTTCCATGGCGTATGACACTTGCACTGAGCGTGCTGGTGATCCCTCTGTTGTTTGTACAGTCGCAAGACCGGCTGGAGAGCTTTTCTTCACGAGCAGCCCTCTGGGAAGATGCTGCAGCCAAACTCCCGAAACCTGAAGTTGCAGGAGCGAGCCGGATCCTCTTCAACCGGGGCAACGAGCGTTTCCAGAAGGGCAACGTTGAGGGAGCACTGTCGGATATCAGCAAGGCCATCGAACTGAACCCCGGAAACTCCAGCTTCTACCTCGCTCGCGCGGCCACGCTCACCCGGATGGGTCGCCCCCAAGAAGC
>NZ_QAIM01000515.1:0-16922 GCF_003061035.1 Acidovorax sp. HMWF018 | reverse complement strand
CGTCCACGCCTTCCCGCCATGCCCCTGTCCCTCGGTCTCGAGCCCCGATTCACCTTCGCACAGTTCAAGCGGATCAACCCCATCCCGCCCGACACGCTGTGGGAGCTGGTGTACGCGCGCAACGCGCACGCCATCACGGTCAAGCGCGTGCCGGTGGCGCTGGCCAATCTGCGGGCCATCTTCGAGGCCTCCTTCCAGCTGGCCAACCAGGTGGGCTTCGGCGCGATGACGCTGCGGGACCTGTCCAAGGCCACCGGCCTGTCCATGGGCGGGCTCTACGGCTACCTGCAGAGCAAGGACGCCCTGGCCGCCATGGTCGAGGACCTGATCCGGCACATCGGCGGCGAGATCCCTCGCTGGTTCGACGAGGCGTCTCTGGCGCCGCTGGTGCGTCTGGACAGCAGCCTGCGGGCGCACGTCTTCATGTCCGAGCTGCTGCAGCCGTGGTTCTATTTCGTGTACATGGAGTCGCGCGTGCTCGAGGCTGATCAGCGCAAGGTGGCCAGGGCCGCCGAGGTGGATTTCCAGGCCGCCATGGCGCGGCAGATCCGGCAGGTGCGCGAGATGGGCGACCGGGAAGCCTTCCTGCTGGCGGCGCACCTGCAGAGCGTCATCCAGGACTGGTACGTCAAGCGCTGGAAGTACCGGGCCGAGAAGATCAGCGTGGATGAGTTCGCGAACAGCCTGAGCGCGATGGTCGCCGCGCAGCTGCGGGTCGAATAGCGTCGGCGCTCCCGCGCCGATCCCTCCTGCGCACGCGCCCAGTGGCCGGGCTGCAGGCGGCAGCGGCACCGGGCCGCCCCGCGAGCAGCCCGCTCAGAGCTTGTCCAGGCGGACCGTGCGGTCGGCGAGGACCTCCGGCGGCGGGCAGGTCCCCTGCTTGAGCCAGCGCTTGGCCACCTTGATGTCGCGCGGCACGTTCACCGACAGCACGCTGCGCAGCCTGCCCTCAGAGATCTGGAACACGGAGAACGCCCCCTCCTCGGCGGAGCCGCGCAGGGTGCCCTCGAGCTCGTTCGACGGCACGCCGAGCACCTGCAGGTTCAGGTCGTACTGATCCGACCAGAACCACGGAATCTCGTCGTACGCCACCTCGCCGCCGGCAATGGCCTTGCCCACGGCGATGGCCTGATTCTGGGCATTGGCCCACGACTCGCATCGCAGACGGCCGCCCGCCCAGGTGTTCGGCTGGTTGGCCACGTCGCCCGCGGCATAGATGTCTGGGTCGGAGGTGCGGCCGGCCTGGTCCACGACGATGCCGTCCCGGACCTCGAGCCCGCAGGCCTCGGCCAGCCCGGTGTCGAGCGCAAGCCCGATCCCGACCACCACCGCGTCGAACTCCTGCGGCCCGCCAGGCAGTTCCACGGCCAGCGCGCGCTGGCGGCCCGCTTCGATCGACGCGACCGTCGTCGCCAGCCGGACGTCGACGCCTTCCCGGCGGTGCCTGTCGAGCAGGAACGCCGAGAACCGGGGCGGCAGCGACCGCGCGCACAGGCGCGGCCCCGCCTCCAGCACCATGACCTCGACCTGTTTCTTCCTCGCCGTCGCGGCGATCTCCAGCCCGATCCACCCGCCGCCCACGATCAGCAGCCGGTTGCCCGGCACCAGCTTCCTGGCGATGGCCTGGCAATCCTCGATCGTGCGCAGCGCATGGACGCCGGGCAGGTCGGCGCCGGGACACGACAGCGCCCGAGGTCGCCCTCCGGTGGCCAGCACGAGCTTGTCGTAGCGGACCGCAGAGCCATCCGCGCAGCTGACCTGGTGGCCGGTGCGATCGATGCCGACGGCCTCGACGCCGGGCCGGAAGTCCACGCGCAGCGCGTCGCACTGCTGCGGGCCGAGCAGCACCGGCGGGTGCTCTTCCGCCCCGCTGAGCACCGCCTTCGACAAGGGGGGCCGCTCGTAGGGCGCGTGCGGCTCGCGCCCCAGGAGCGTGATGCCCCCTTCATGTCCCGCTTCGCGCAGCGACCGGGCGACCCAGGCGCCGGCCTGGCCGGCTCCAATGATGACGACATCCATGGGTGCTCCCTGCCGTCGTTCAGTGCGCGGGCCGCAGGAAGATGACTCCCTGCTCGACCTTGACCGGATGGCAGCGCAGCGGATCCGTGCACGGCGCGCCCACCGCCCGGCCGCTTCGGATGTCGAAGGTGCCCTCGTGCAGGGGGCACTCGATGAGGCAGGAATCGACCACCATGCCCAGCGAAAGGTCCGCGTCGCCGTGGGTGCAGGTGCCGTCCGTGGCGAAGATCTCGCCGCCGAGGTTGTAGAGGCACACCCGCCTGCCGTCGATCTCGACCGGGTGCGTGTCGTCTTCGTCGATGTCGGCCACGTTGCCGACCCTGATCCATTCACCGTCCATGGTGTCTCCCGGATTGTTGTCTTGCCGCACCCGCTGCCCTACGCCTGCGACGTCATCACGTCGATGTAGTGGTTCTCCATGTGATACAGCGCCTCCTCGAGCGGCGACATCGGGCCGGGCTGGAAGAACTTCGACCCCGCGGTGTTCTGCATGCCCTCCACCATCACGGCGTCCTCGGCGATGATCTGGCGCACGAAACCCACGTACTTCTCCATCTCCTCGTCATAGTTCGGGATCGAGAAGGCGCCTTCAGGGAACAGCAGATAGCAGATGACCTTGGTCTCCGTGGGAGAGATGGGCCAGATGTGCCACATGCGCACGCTGTCGGCACGCATCGACAGGTTCAGGTTCGGATAGATGCCCGCCTTGCAGGCGATCCCGCTGGGCTTGTCCTGCGCCCAGGGCAGCGTCGGGAAGACCTGCTCGCCGGACTTCGAGTGCGGCCTGGCTTCGTACTGGGTGTGCCAGCCGCCGTTCTCGACCAGGTTGAAGCGGACCTGCTCGCCCTTCACGAAGCCGCCGAAGGTCCCCTTGTGGATGACGCCGACGTGGTAGATGTCGATCAGGTTCTCGACCAGGAACTTCCAGTTGCACTTGACGTCGATCTCGACCTTCTGGGCGAGCTTGCAATGGTCGGTCTGGAACCACCACAGCGGCTGCTCGAAGGGAGCGATGTAGTCGTCGAAAGACATCGGCTCGTCGCTGAAGTTCACGAAGATCCAGCCGCGCCAGACCTTGACGTGAAGCTGGCGCAGGCTGCAGTTCTTCAGCTCGACCTCCGAGGCCTTCATGCCCGGCGCGACGACGAGCTTGCCGCTCACGTCGTAGAGCCAAGCGTGGTACGGGCAGCTGAATTCCTTGGCGTTGCCGCGGCCGACGGCGATCTCCACGCCGCGGTGCAGGCACTGGTTCATGTAGGCGACGACCTGGTCGGGCGCGGGACGGGACACCACGATCGACTCCTTCATCACCTGGAAGGTGTAGTAGTCGCCGACATCGGGAATCTCCTCGACGCGTCCCACGGAGAGCCAGTACTTCATGAAGATCTGCTCCTTCTCCATGGCGTAGATCTCGGGCGAGCTGTACACCTCGCCCGGCAGGTGCCGGGCGCTGAGCAGTTTCTTGCGGGTCTCCTTGAACTTGGGGCGCAGGTCCAGGAGTTGGTGTTCGGCTACTTGCATCGTGGTCGTCCTTTCAAAAGATTCGTTGAGTAAACGTAACGAATACTAGGCAATACATTGATCTATGTATAGATCGATGTGAGAATCGATATAAATAGCCGTAGGAACCCTATGCCAGCCAAGAACAGCTCCGAGAACGCACGCCAGCGCCGCCAGATCAATGACGTCGAATACGTCGGGAGCGCGGAAGCGATGTCGATCCTCGGCGTGCGCCGCGAGACGCTGTACACCTACGTGAGCCGCGGCCTCATCAAGACCAAGCAGCGCCCGGGCGTGAAGGCCAAGCTTTACCGCAAGGCCGACGTCGAGAAGCTCAGGAGCCGGGCCGTCGCCCGCTCGGGCGGGCCGCAGGTCTCCCAGTCGCTGCGCTACGGCGAGCCGATCGCGCAGACGTGGATCAGCGAGCTCACCGCCCAGGGCCCACGCTACCGGGGGGTGCTCGCGCGCGACCTGGTGCGTGACGGACGGTCGTTCGAGTTCGCGAGCGAGCTCATCTGGACGGGGCTGCCGCGCACCCGCGATGTCCCGTGGCCGGCCCCGCAGGACACCCGGCAGCCTGAGTCGCTGGTCCGCATGGCGCTGCAATCGGCCGAGCACGTCACGCCGCTCAAGCTCCTGGCGATGCTGACGACCTCGCTGTCCGCGTTCGAGCGGGCCGAGGACGACGTGGAGGCGGCCGGTTTCGCGGCCTGCCGCCGCCTGCTGCAGTGGCTGGCGGGCACGGCTGGCGTCTTCGGCCCCGAGCCGCGCTTCTCCCCGCCCCGCGACGGCGAGTTCGTGGCGCAGTGCGTCGCCCGCGGGCTGGGCCTGGGCGATCGGCCCGATGCCGTGCGGGCCATCGACGCCGCGCTCGTGATGTCCGCCGAACACGAGCTGTCGGCACCGACCTTCGCGGCGCGGATCTGCGCCTCGACGGGCGCGGACCTGCACGCCTGCGTCGCCACGGCGATGCTGACCCAGTCCGGGCCGATGCAGGTCGGGGGCGCCGTGGAGGTCGAGGCGCTCATCGACGCCCTGCCCTGCGGCCTGGCGCCCGAAGACGCCCTGCCGCTGGCGGCGGCCTCGGGTTTCAAGGGCAATGAGCTGCCGTGCTTCGGCCATCCCCTCTACGATGGGGAGGACCCGCGCTCGGCCGTGCTGCTCGAGCTCGTAGACGACCTCAGCGCGCACGGACCGGATCTGCCGAAGGTGCAGGCGCTGGTGACCGGCGCGCGGCAGGCGGGACAGCACCCGAACGTCTTCGCCGCCCTCGTGATCCTGTGCAAGGCGATGGGTCTGCCCAATGGCAGCGGCGCGATGCTGCATACCCTGGCGCGCACCAGCGGGTGGATCGCCCACGCGATGGAGCAGCGCCTGACGGGCGCCATGCTGCGGCCGCGCGCGAAGTACATGGGCCAGCACCTTCCGCGGTAAGGCAGCCCTCGGCCGCGGCGGGCGTGGGCGAGGAGGTTCCCTCCGGTCAGTCCCGCATCACGAGCGCTGCGGTGGCCCTGCGCACCAGAGGCAGCGCGAAGAGCAGCGTCGGGAAGGCGATGATCCATGACAGTGCCCACGCGCTGAGCCAGATGTAGAGAAAGCCGGGCGCCAGGCCGATGCTGCGCAGGGTCGACACGGCCGACACCACGAAGGTCATCAGGATCGAGAGCAGCAGCGGCATCACCAGCGTCGCGTAGGCGGCTGGCAGCTTGGCGAAGCCGAACACCGTGCGGGCCTGCGCCGCCGAAGGAGGACACTCGTTTTTCATGGGTAGGCCCGTGGTGTGTGGCCTGCACTGCCCTCGGGACTGCGGATGGCGCAGTCCGGACTGCCGTAGCGCCGGACGTTCCAGCACACGGCCATGGAACGCCCGCCCGTCATCCTGGCGTGGTTGCGGCGCAGCGGCGAAGCGCCGCATGCCGCGCGCCGGTCGCGGCTGCCGATGGCGGAGGTGTCCGCGCGGGAGGGAAGCCGCCGCGCGCTCAGGAAATGCACCGCTCCTGCTGCTTGCCGGTCCTGCGCGAAGGACTTGTCTGTACTGCGCCGCATCTGACCCTGGGCATCGGGTTGGTCCTTCGTCTGCATGGATCCTCCTTCATCGGGTTGTTTCGTTGCGCTGCCCAGCAATGGCAGCGCTATTGTTAGTTGCCAAACCAAAGTTACCCGGCGAGGGTGGAGGTGTCAACACGCAAAGCGAGCTGTCGCGGAGGCCGAAGAAAGAATACGCGGGTCCTCTGATGAAGGTCAAAGCGCGGTGCCGGAGGGACGCCTGCCCAGCGATCGCGGTTCGCGATGGGTGGGCATCCGCAATACGACGGCTCGCCGTCGAGCCAGCCTCAAGCCACGGGGAGAGCCCCGGTTCGCCGCCGGCATCGTTCGAGCGGGGTCGGCCGCATCCGGGCACTGGCTCCGCCGCACCCGAAGCCTGCCCGTCGGGCCTAGTCGAACGCGAGCTTGGCGAGCGTGCCACGCAGCCATTGGTTGGCCGGATCCTTGTGCGCCCTCCGGTGCCAGAACTGGCGCACGTCCGCCGCGGGAATGCTCAGCGGCACCGGCAGGATCTGCACGCCACGGGCGTTACGCGCCGCGTTGCGGGGCACGGTGACGACCAGGTTGGAGCGCTCGACGACATCCGCCGCGACGTGGTAGTGGGTCACGCGCAGGATGACGTCGCGCTTGGCGCGCATCTTCGAGAGCGCGCGCTCCACCAGGTCGTCCGCATTGCCCGTGGCCACGGCGACGTGCTGGGCCGTCAGGAACGCCTGCAGCGGGAAGCCGGGGCCGATGAACGGATGCCGCTTGCGCGCCAGGCAGCAGTAGGGATCGCCGAACAGGCGCTGCTGGTAGAAGCCCGACTTCAGAAAGGCGAGGTTGCCGATCGCGAGATCCGCCTCGCCGCTCTGCAGCAGTTGCTGGTACTGGTCGTTGGGCCGCCGCAGCGCCTCGATGCGCACGTGCGGCGCCTCCCGCAGCACCGCCGAGATCAGCCGCGGCAGAACGATGCCCTCCCCCGCGTCGGACAGGAGGATCTTGCACGTGCGCTCCGACGCCTTCGGCTCGAAGCCGTTCGGTCTTTCCAACGACTGCTGAAGGATCGCCAACGCCTGGCGGACCGGGCCGATGAGTTCGTCGGCCAGGGCCGTCGGCTCCATCCCGCCGGTGGTCCGCACGAACAGCGCATCGGAGCAGGCCTTGCGCAGCCGCAGCAGCGCGTTGCTCATTGCGGGCTGCGACAGGCCCGCGACGCTCGCCGCCCGCGACACATTGCGCTCGGCATAGATGGCGTCGAAGACCCGCAGCAGGTTCAGGTCGAACGTTTTGATATTCATATCCTGAATTCTATTTCTCTCCAATATCGATTAGACAATGATGAGCGTGCCGGTGATCATTTCCCCAACCAAACGAGAAAGGATGAGACCCCATGGGGACAGAGATCAAGACGCCCGTGCTGATCGTGGGCGGAGGGCCCATCGGCCTGTCGATGGCCATCGAGCTGGGATGGAGGGGGATCGAGTCGATCCTCGTGGATGAGGGCGACGGCACGATCGAGCACCCGCGCACCGGCCTGATCGCGGTGCGCACGATGGAGCTGTTCCGACGCTGGGGGCTGGCGCAGCGCGTGCGCGACTGCGGATTCCCGGACGACTACGACCTCTCGATGGTCTTCTGCACGTCGCTCAACGGGCTGCTGCTCGATCGGGAGAGCTACCCGAGCATGCGCGACGCGCCCACGCCGCCCGAGACGCCCGAGAAGAAGCAGCGCTGCCCGCAGCTGTGGCTGCAGCCCATCCTGACCGACGCCGCCCGCGCCGAACCCAGGGCCAGGCTGCTGTTCAAGCACCGCTTCGTCTCGCTTCAGCAGGACGGCGAGGGCGTCACGGCGACCGTCACCGACCTGAACACGGGCGAGCCTGTCACCATCCGCGCGGACTACCTGCTCGGCTGCGATGGCGCTACCAGCCAGGTCCGCGAGCAGGTCGGCATCAGGATGGAGGGCCGGCTGCTCAGCTACTCGGTGAACGTCCTGATCCACGCGCCGGGACTGGTGCACGAGCACAAGATGGGGCCGGCCGAGCGCTACCTCTTCGTCGGCCCGGAGGGAACGTGGGGCAATCTGACCGTCGTCGACGGGAACGAGATCTGGCGCCTGACGGTGCTCGGATCGGAAGAGAAGATGGACCTCGCGAACTTCGACCCCGCCGCCTGGGTCCGGCGCGCGCTCGGTCGCGACGACGTGGAGTTCGTGGTCGATTCGGCCATCCCCTGGCGGCGCAGCGAGATGCTCGCCGATCGCTACTTCGAGGGCCGCGTCGCGCTCGTGGGCGATTCCGCCCACACCATGTCTCCGACCGGTGGCATGGGCATGAACACCGGGGCGCAGGAGGTGCTGGACATCGGCTGGAAGCTCGAGGGCCTCCTCAACGGCTGGGGCGGCCCGGCCCTGCTGCGCAGCTACGAGACCGAGCGCCGGCCCGTCGCGCAGCGCAACATCGGCTTCTCCACGCAGAACTTCAGGGCCTGGCAGGACACGCCCAGCCCGGCGGCGGTGTGCGACCTGAGCGCCGAAGGCGAGCAGGTGCGCCGGGACCTCGGCCGGCGCCTGCGCGAGTCGACGCGCGTGGAGTGGGAGTCGCTGGGCCTGCAGATCGGCCACCGCTACGAGGGCTCGCCGATCTGCGTTTCCGACGGCACGCCCCCGACCCCGGACGAGTACTCGACGTACATCCCCACGACGCGGCCCGGCGCGCGCGCGCCCCACGTCTGGCTCAGCGACGGCCGCTCGACGCTCGACCTGTTCGGCCGCACCTTCGTGCTCCTGTGCTTCGACGGCGGCCTGCGGGGCGAGGCGGACACGCTCGCGCAGGCCTTTGCCGCCAGGGGAGTTCCGTTCCGCCTCGAATCCATCGAGCAGGCCGACGTGGCGAGAGCCTACGAACGCCCGCTGGTCCTGGTGCGTCCCGACGGGCATGTCGCATGGCGCGGCTCGCACGTGGAGCACGCCGGCCAGGTGGTCGACACGGTCCGCGGCGCCGCTTAGCCGCAAGCCCCTTCCACGAAACAAAAAGGAGACAACCCCATGAAGACTGAACTGCCCGGCCGCGCGATCAAGGCGATGGCCGCCGCCCTTCTCGGCTCGTGCATCGCACTGTGCGCACATGCCAACGGCTATCCCAGCAGGCCGGTCACGCTGGTCGTGCCCTTCACGCCCGGCGGCAGCAACGACGCCCTGGCGCGCACGGTGGGCCAGAAGCTCGGCGAGTACTGGAAGCAGCCCGTCATCGTCGACAACCGCCCGGGCGCGGGCGGCAACGTTGGCACCAAGCAGGCGGCCAAGGCGGCTCCCGACGGCCACACCCTGCTCGTCGTGGCCAACAATTTCGTCACCAACCCCTTCCTCTATCCGGACGGCCGCGCGGGCTACGATCCCGTGAAGGAATTCGTTCCCGTCACGCAGCTGGGCCGCGTGCCCTTCGTCCTGGTCGTCCACCCCGGCCTCGCCGCCAAGTCGACCCAGGAGCTGATCGCCCTGGCCAAGGCCCAGCCCGGCAAGCTGTCCTATGGGTCCGCCGGCGTCGGCACGCCGCACCACCTGACCGGAGAGCTCTTCAAGAGCCTGGCCGGCATCGACATGGTGCACGTGCCCTACCGCGGCGCGCAGCCCGTGGTCACGGACCTGATCGGCGGACAGATCCAGGTGCTCTTCGGCGTCGCGAACTCGGTGCTCCCGCACATCAAGACCGGCGCCCTGCGCCCGCTCGCGGTGGCCGGCGAGCAGCCCCTGCCCTACCTGCCAAACGTCCCGACCGTCGCCAGCGCGGGCGGCCCCTTCAAGGCCTTCCGCAGCGAGGTCTGGATCGGCCTGGTCGCGCCGGCGGGCACGCCGCCCGACGTGGTGGCCAAGATCGAGGAGGCGGCGGGCCGGGCACTGCGGGATCCGGCGGTCAAGGCGGCGCTGGAAGCCCAGGGCCTGGAGCCCGCCCCATCGACGCCGGCCGCGCTCCAGGCACTCATGCAGGAAGACATGGCGCGCTGGTCCAAGGTCATCAAGGACACCGGCGCACGCGCCGAGTGAGGCGCAGCGGCGAGGCCGGCGGCTGATCGCCGCCGCCGGCGCCGCCGCGCCGCCCTCTAACACCCGATTGCAGCTGGCTGACGGCGCGGAGCACCCGCCCGCCGGGCAGCGCATCGCCCGCAGCGTGGCCCGTCAGGCCCCATCCCATCACAACGAGGAGACAACCATGAAGCATTCCCTTTCCGCGGCGGCCGCAGGCCTGCTCGCGCTCGGGCTCGCACCCGCGCATGCGCAAGGAGGCGCGCCGGCGTCCGGCGTCACGATCTACGGCGTGGCCGACGCCGGGGTCGAATGGTCTAACAACGGCGCCGGCTCGTCCCGCCGGCTGGTGTCGGGCGGCGCGCTGGGCAGCCGGCTCGGCTTCCGCGGCGTCGAGGACCTCGGCGGCGGCCTGTCCGCGGTTTTTCGCCTGGAGCAAGGCATCAATCTGGACGATGGCACCCTGGGCCAGGGCGGCCGCGCATTCGGCCGGGAAGCCTCCGTCGGCCTGGCAAGCACCGCCTGGGGCACCGTGACGGCCGGGCGCCTGCCGACGCCCTACTACGTGGCCCAGTCCGGCGTCGACGCCTTCTCGTGGATGGGCAGCGGCGGGCATCTGGCCATCACGCGCAGCACCGACGCGACCCGCCAGCTGCTGCCCCTGGCCGTCAGCGCCCGCTTCGACAACGCGGTGGGCTACGTGACGCCCAGGCTGGGACCGCTGACGTTTCGCGCCATGGCCGCGGCCGGGGAGAATCAGCCCACCATTGGACGCGCCTACAGCGCCTCGGCGACCTACCGCAACGGTCCGGTCGACGCGGTGCTGGCCTGGGCACGACAGCAGGGCGCGGACAACGCGAACGGCCGGATCGACGCCGTCGTCGCCGGGGGCAGCTACGACTTCGGCGCCGCCAAGATCTTCGCGGGCTACACCGCGGAAAAGAACAGCTGCGGCACCTGCACCGGCGCGCTCGCCCGCGCCCAGGGCGTCACGGGCGCCGCGGCCAGCGAGTTCCGCCTGATCAACCTCGGGGCCCGCGTGCCCTTCGGTGCCTTCACCGCCATCGTGCAGGCCGTGCGGATTTCCGACCGCTCGGCCTACGCGGCGGCCACCGGCCAACGGGACGCCACATGGCTGGCCATCGGCGGCGAATACACGCTCTCCAAGCGCACGATGGCCTATGCCTCGCTGGGCGCGGTCGGCAACCAGAACGGCTCGCGCTACGCGCTGGGTTCCGGATCGGCCCAGCAGCCCGCAGGGCTCGGGGGAGCGGGCGACCACCGTTCCACCACGCTCACACTGGGCATGCGCCACGCGTTCTGAACAGACACGGCAGACGCCCAGGTCGTGCGCTCAGGCGCCTGCGTGGCGCAGGAGCGCCGCCGCATGTTGAATCAAACCAAGGACAGGCCATCGCCATGACTGAACCACAACCCGCCTACCAGACCGGCATGTGCAACGAGTTCGCCACCGAAGCCCTCCCCGGGGCGCTCCCCCATGGGCGCAACTCCCCGCAGCGCGCGCCGTACGGCCTGTACGCCGAGCAGCTCTCCGGCACGGCGTTCACCGCGCCGCGCCACGCCAACCGCCGCGCCTGGCTCTACCGCATCCGGCCTTCGACGCTGCACCATCCTTTCGCCCTCGTGGATGCGGGACGGTGGACGAGCCGGGCCGGCGACGGCCCCGTGACGCCCAACCAGCTGCGCTGGGACCCGCTTCCTATGCCCGAGCGGCCGACGGACTTCATCGAGGGCATGACGACGATGGCGTGCAACGCGTCCTGCGCGGTCCACCTCTATGCCGCCAACCGGTCGATGGAGACGCGGTTCCTGTACGACGCCGACGCGGAGCTGCTCCTCGTGCCCCAGGCTGGTCGCCTCGAGCTGGCAACGGAAATGGGCCGTCTGCAGCTCGAGCCCCAGGAGATCGCCGTGATCCCCCGGGGCGTGCGCTTCCAGGTGCGGCTGCTGGACGCCCAGGCGCGGGGCTACGTGTGCGAGAACTTCGGCGCCGCCCTCAAGCTGCCGGACCTCGGTGTCATCGGCTCCAACGGGCTGGCGAATCCCCGGGACTTCTGCACGCCGGTCGCGGCCTACGAAGACCGCGAAGGCGACTTCGAGCTGGTCGCGCGCTTCCAGGGAAACCTGTGGAGCGCGCGCATCGGCCACAGCCCGCTCGACGTGGTCGCCTGGCATGGCAACCACGCGCCCTACAAGTACGACCTGCGGCGGTTCAACACCATCGGCTCGATCAGCTACGACCATCCCGATCCGTCCATCTTCCTGGTGCTGCAGTCCGTCAGCGACACCCCGGGCGTCGACACCATCGACTTCGTGGTGTTCCCGCCGCGCATCCTCGTGGCCCAGAACACGTTCCGGCCGCCCTGGTACCACCGTAACGTCGCGAGCGAGTTCATGGGGCTGATCCACGGGGCCTACGACGCCAAGGCCGAGGGCTTCGTGCCCGGCGGCGCGTCCCTGCACAACTGCATGAGCGCGCACGGACCGGATGCCGACACCTTCGCCAAGGCCAGTGCCGCTGACACCTCCCGGCCGGACTACCTCACCGAGACGATGGCCTTCATGTTCGAGTCGTGCGACGTCTTCAGGCCGACGACGTTCGCCCTGGAGACCGCCCAGCTGCAGGAGGACTATTTCCGCTGCTGGCAGAACCTCGGGAAGCACTTCGATCCGGCGCGGCCATGACGCGGGTGAACGAAACCCACGCGCCGGACCTGCGCAGCTGGGTCGGGTCCGCGAACGAGGACACGACGGATTTCCCGATCCAGAATTTGCCCTTCGGCGTCTTCCGCCGGCGCGGCTCCTCCGGGCCGTTTGGGGGCGGCGTGGCCATCGGGGACCAGATCCTCGACCTGGCCGCCGCGGCCGCCAGCGGCGCACTCGCCGGCGATGCGCGGGATGCCGCGGTGGCCGCCTCGCGCAAGCGCCTCAACGACTTCATGGCCATGGGGCCCGCCGCGTGGTCGGCGCTGCGCCTGGCGCTCTCGCGCGCGCTGCGCACGGGAGCCACGGAGCGCGGCAGGTTGGAGGGATGCCTTCTTGCCCAGCGCTCGGCCGAATACGCCCTGCCCGCGGCCATCGGCGACTACACCGACTTCTACATCGGCATCCACCATGCCACCGCCGTCGGCCGGTTGTTCCGGCCGGACGCACCGCTGCTTCCGAACTACAAATGGGTTCCCATCGGGTACCACGGCCGCAGTTCCTCCGTGGTCGTCAGCGGCGAACCGATCTACCGCCCGCTCGGCCAGAGCAGGGCCGAGGCCGGCGACCCGGAATTCGGTCCGAGCAGGCGCCTGGACTACGAACTGGAGCTCGGTTTCCTGGTGGGCCCGGGCAACCGGCGCGGCGAGCCCATTGCCATCGGCAGCGCCGAGAGCCACCTGTTCGGGGTCGCGCTGTTCAACGATTGGTCGGCGCGCGACATCCAGCCCTGGGAGTACCAGCCGCTGGGGCCCTTCCTGTCCAAGAACTTCGGCAGCACGCTCGCCCCGTGGGTCGTGACATTTGAGGCGCTGGCGCCGTTCCGGGCCGCTTGTCCGCGTGCGCCCGGCGACCCCGAGCCATTGCCCTATCTGAATTCCGAACGGAACCGGGCCAGCGGCTCGGTCGATGTGCAGCTCGAGGTGCTGCTCCAGACCGAGGCGATGGCCCGGTCGGGCCTGCTGCCAGCGCGCCTGTCGCGCTCGAGCTTCGTGGAGGCCGCCTACTGGACCCCCGCCCAGCTCGTGGCCCACCACACGGTCGGCGGCTGCAACCTCGCGCCTGGCGACCTGCTCGGATCGGGCACGCTGTCCGGGCCACATCCAGAACAGGCCGGCTCGCTCCTCGAGCGGACTGCCGGTGGACGGCAGGCCATCGCCCTGCCCTCGGGCGAGCACAGAACCTTCCTGGAGGACGGCGACACCGTCATCCTGCGCGCCTGGTGCGAACGCAGCGGAGCGCGACGCATCGGCTTCGGCGCATGCGCCAGCACCATCCACGCGCCGAAGCGCGCACCCTAGCCTCGCCGCGCGCTGCCCTGCACTGCCAAGCTGGCACCCGGGCGCGTCCTGCAATTCAGCGGCGAGGCAGGTTGGGACACTCGCTGACCGGCGTCGTGTGCCCGGCCGCCAGGCGCTGCGCGCATGCCGGCGCGTGGTCGCAGAACGTGCACCGGACTTCCGCCGCCCGGGTCGCCGGCAGGTCGTCCTGGGTCCTTGCCGCCTGCACCTGACGCCGGGCGGTGAACTTCCGCAGTTCCAGCGCGCCGGGATGCCGGAGCCTCCACCACTCGGGTTGCAGGTTCAGCCACAGCAGCGTGGCCGCACCGCCAAGAAGCGTCAAAATCACGAGAATCCCCAGAAGCTTGTCCATGATCGTTCCTTTCTGCCATCGTCGGCGGATGCAGGCTGGGCGGCCCTGCAGGTTCTGCCGTCTCCGCAGGCGCAGGCGATTTTTTGTTAGTCGCCTAACTATTAATCTAGGCCTGCCGCGGCCGGCCGTCAACCGCCGCGGGCGGCGTCCTGGACGAATGTTGATCTCGCGCAAACCCGGACGCACCCGCGCCGCCCTCCGACGCGGGGGATCCGCGGGTACGGCCGGAAGCGATCCACCGCTGCGGCCCTCCTCTCCCGCCGGCGGATGTCGTGCGCCGCAGACCCATCCGCGCCCCGAGGCACATGCAGGTACGGCCGGGGCACATGGCCGGTCGCTCCACGCGCGGCGGCGCGGCCGCCAATGCGCAGCGGCGCTGGGATCCGAGCCGTCCCGGCCGCGTACTCAGCGCAGCATGCGTCCGTTGTGCGTCATCACCAGGATGTCGGCCACGTCGATGCCGCTGGCGATCTTTCCCTCGGTCGGCGCGGAGAAGGAGACGCCGCCGAGGGACACCCCCTGCATCGCGCGCAGGGTGGCCTGGAGCGCGGGGCGCGTCAGCCCGGGTGCGCGCCGCAGGCCTTCCAGCAGCACCTGCGCGTTGATGTAGCCTTCGAACGAACTGAGGGACAGCCGGTCGTAGTTCCGGGCCTTCATCGCTGCCTGGTATTCGCGCGCCAGGGGAAGCAGCGTCGCATAGGGGTTCGGCACGACGCTGGAGAAGGCCGTGCCAACCGCATCGGCGCCCACTTGCTCCCACACCGAGCGCTCATCGACCGTGGAAAGGCAGACCATCTGCGCCCACAGTTTCGTCGCCACCTTGGCGCGGATGGCGGCGATCCCGGTCGCGGTCACGCCACCGACCACTACTACGTCGGCGCCGCTGCGCTCGATGCTCCGCGCCTGCTCGGTGTAGTCGGTGGCGTCCCGCGCATAGGGCACGGCGGCGACGAGCGGCAGTCCCTGCGCCTTCAGCACCGACTCGAACTGCGCGCGGAACGCCGTGCCCGAGTTGTCGGTCGCGTGCAGCACGGCGAAGCGGCTCCGGCCAATGGTGGGAAACAACGCGGCGATCGCGCGGGTCTCCGCGTCGAACGTCGCTCGCACATGGGTGACGATCTCGGTCCCCGGGCGGCGGAATGCATCGTTTCCGTGCAGCACGCCGACGATCGGCACGCCCGCGCGGGTCGCCGCCGGAATGGCGGCGCCGATGATCGGGCCGCCGAACAAAGAGGTCACCGCGACGACGGATTCCCTTGCCGCCAGCGACCCGATGGCCTCGACGGTCTTCTCGGCCTGGTACCCGTTGTCGATGGCCAGGAGCTTGACGGGCTGCCCCCGGATCCCTCCAGCGCGGTTCGCCTGTTCGAGCGCTCCGTCCACGCCCTGCCTGATCATCTCGGCCTGGCGCGCCTGTCCTCCCTGCAAAGGAAGCAGCATCGCGATCTGGATCTCGCGCGCCGCCGCCCGCGCTCGGAACGGCAATCCGACGGCCGCCGCTGCGAGCACCCCTCCGATGCACGAAAAGGTGCGGCGCCGCGCTCGGTCGGTACCCGTAGGTTCAGTGTTCATTGTCTGCCTCTCTCCATCATTGGTGCGCGCGATCGGTGCCGCAGCCCCACGCCGGCCGGTCGCGCTGACTTTTTGCGAGGCGACTCTAAACACTTTGTCGCGCGCTTGATAGATTGAGTCTCAGTCAATGTGAGTCCGCCGCGCGGGTGCGACTTCCGCACGGACAGAGGCCTGCATCGCCGGGCGGGGTACTGCCCGCATGCGTCCTGCATCTCGCCGAGGGCGGCTGCGCCGCACCGGGCCATATGCGCCGAAAGGCCGTGGCCTGCAAGGCTGTCACCACGGACGGCCCGGCGGGCATCGGACACGCCGAGCCGGGCCGACCGGGCCTTCACGCCGGCCGGAGGACTTCGGAGACCGTCAGCCGCACCAGGTCCAGCGTGGTCTTCTGGACCTGCGTGGCGGGGCGTTGCAGGCTGGTCGCCAGGGACAGCGCTATGCGCAGCGGCGGCGCACCGATGACCTGGGCGCTGTAGGCAGAAGGAACAGGCGAATTGAGCAGCGCGTTGCGCGGCAGCACCGCGTACCCGGCCCCGTCGGCCACCATGTCCAGGATGGCGGCGACCCCGTCGATCTCCAGCGCGATCTCGGGCCGGCAGCCGATGAGCGCCATCTCGGCTTCCACGTGCATGCGGATCGCGTTGGGGCGCGAGGGAATGACCAGCGGCAGCCGCGCGAGCTCGGCGAGCGCGATGGGGCCGGGCGGCGGGTCCTCGGCCAGCCCGCGCGGGCGGGCGCGCACGAGCAGCAGATCCTCGTCCATGAGGTGCGACACATCCACATCGCGCACCGGCTGGCCGTTGTAGAGCACGACGATGTCCAGGCGACCGCTGACCAGTCCTCTCAGGAGTTCGCTCGAAAGCCCTTCGCTGATCGAGAGCCGAGCCTCCGGCAATTCCTTGCGGAAGGCGCGCATGAGCGGCACCGCCATCGCGCGCGCCACGCTGCTGGGCAGCCCGATGGCGACGGCGCCCGAGACGCCGCCGCGCAGGCGCTCCATGTCCTCCCGCGCCCGGGCCATCTGGTGCAGGATGCCCCGCCCATGGTCGACCAGCAACCGGCCCGCCTCCGTGGGCGTGACGCCGCGGCCATTGCGCACCAGCAGGTTCTGGCGCAGCTCCACCTCCAGCAGGCGCACCTGCCGGCTCAGGGCCGACTGGGCCATGCCGAGGGCCGCCGCGGCATGGGTGAAGCTGCCCATTTCGGCGACCCGCACAAAGTACTCGAGCTGCTTCAGATCCATCGACAAATGAGATATCTGGTAGACCAATCCGCCACTTCTTGTATAGCTGGAATTGCAGCAGAATACCCCAAAATACTTAGCCACCAAACAATCCTATGAATGCTCCGCTTCGTGGAATCTCCTCCATGGCCACCCGCCAGGTGTTGGCCGAGCTGCTGGCCG
>NZ_QAIM01000059.1:0-5090 GCF_003061035.1 Acidovorax sp. HMWF018 | reverse complement strand
GGCCTGTGGGTGCGGCGGGCGCAGGACGGTGGGCTTCGGGGGCTGTACCTGTGGGTGGGCGTGCGCAACATGCTGGCTGAGCCCCTGCCCCTGCCGGAGTTCGCGCTGCAGCTGGGCCGCCCTGGCATGCAGCCAGCGGCGCCGCGGATGCAATGCGCGCTGCCCCGCTACACCACGCGGCAGCTGGTGCCGCCGCAAACCACCCAGCAGTACCTGTGCAGTGCGGTCGAGGGCGGCTACGGGCTGCCACCCGCTGGCGTCAGCTGGCTGGCGCAGATGGGGCACTGGTTCAGCCAGGGTGCGGCGCTGCAGACCGTTATTCCCCAGCACGACCAAGCCCTGTCGCGCACCGCCCGCATCCTTGTGCAGGTGGACAACCCGGCGGTGGACAATTTCCTGCGCGGCGCCCGTGAATCCTCCGAGAAGCGTGAACAGCTGCGAAAAGAACGGGCCCAGGCGGAGGCTGCAGCGGCCAAGAAGGCCCGTGAAGCCAAGCCAGCGCGCCGCTCTGGCGAGTCGCTGCCGCTCTGGCTCAAGCGCCTGGCCTTTTTGGGTGGCGTGGCGGGTGCATTGGTTCTTTATGGTCTGCTCGCGCACCACTTCAGCGTGGCGGTGGCGTCCGGGGTGCTGTGGTTGGGCCTGGCCATTCCGAGCGCGATGTTCTTGCGGTCGATCTGGGCCATGGGCGGGACGGATGGCTGGGGCAAGCTCGCAGCGATCATCATGTCCGGGGCCGCCATCGTGGCGCCTTTTGTTGGCACGCTCGCTGCGTACACGGTCTACAAGCTGGTGGTGAGCGAGCGGGCGCGCCGCAAGGCGATCCTTTTCTTGCTCGGCGTGGTCGTATTCCTCCTGCTCCATGCGCTGGAGCGTTGGCTGTTCTGGTGACAGCAGGCTCTGCGCGCCCGCAGATGCGCAGGGCCTGGGCCTACAACGCGGGGCGGCCAGCGGCGCTAGGGTGAAGGGACTCCACGTCGCATACCAAGGCCCCACATGAAAACGACCCCCACAGCCCCCCGCAAGGAAGAGGAGATCATCCCCTCCGCTCCTGTGCCCGCCCGCACCGAGCGGCGCGTGAACACCACCCAGCCCCAGCCGCACCCCGGCAGCGGACCCGAAGACCTGAGCGGGCCCGAACCCCTCCTGCCGCACGAGCGCGACGAGGCGGTCAACATGACCGACGGCGAACCCGACGCCAAGATGGAGCAGGCCTACCGTGATGTGAAACGTGGACTGCAGGACACCGACCGGGGGCCACCGGCCGACAAGGCGTACCAAAAGCAGAAACGGTAATGCTGCAAATTTGATAGTTATTTCCGCCGATGGATAAGCGCTAGAGGCCAATTTTCATCAGTTTTACGGCACCCGCGCCGCCCTGAACCAGCGCGGCAGGTGGTCATGGGCATGCACCAGCGATCCGAGCACGCCGTGGCTGCGCTCAACCACCTCGATGCCCGGCACTCTGAGGTCCGGCACGATCACTACCGCGACCCCTGCGGCTTGCGCCGCGCGTGCGCCGTTCTCGCTGTCTTCAAACGCCAGGCACTTTGCGGGGTCCACGCCCAGGCGCACAGCTGCCAGCTGGTACAGGGCGGGGTCGGGTTTGCCGCGCGGTACCTCGTTGCCGCCAGCCCAGGCGTGAAAGTGCTGCAGCACGCCCACCCTGCCCAGGCGGTGCTCAATCTCGTCGCGCCGCGACGATGAGGCCACCGCGCAGGGCACGCCTGCTTGCCCCAAGGCGTGCAGCAGCGAGGCGGCGCCGGGTTTGAGGGGAAACAGGGGCTCTGGCCCCGCGTCCCACAGGCGCGCAGCCACATCGGATTGCACCTGTTCGAACATCTGCGGACCACCCAGCAAAGCCGTGAGCATGGTGTCGGAGTCGGTGGACGCGCGCCCCACCACCTGCAGGTAGTCGGCCTCTGCCAGTGCAATGCCCCGCGCCCGTGCGGCGTCCAGCCAGGCGCGCAGGGTCACGCGCTCGGAGTCGACCAGCAGTCCGTCCATGTCGAAGATGGCGGCGGTGAAGGGCGGGCGAGGTGTCTGCATCGAAATATGATGCCTGCAAAAACCAATGCTTCAGTCCATCCGAGGGAACATGGAAACCACGACGCGATTCACGCTGGTCTGCAAGAACGATACCGATGCCGATGCACTGCATGCGGTTTTCAGCACTCCCGGTGGTGCCGGGCTTGCAGCGGCGGTCAGGGCCTTCTTCGCGGCCCGCAAGCTCACCATCCACCCCACGGACCACCTGGGCTTTGACCGCTGCGAGCGTTCGGGCCTGGTGATCGACGCGGCATTCACCTCGGGCTCTGCCGATGTTGGTGCTTTCATCAAGCCCTTGTCCAAGGTCTGCCATGCGCTGCATGCCGAACTGGTCGATGATGAGGTCGCCCGCAAGCTTGAATATGGCTTCATCGACGGCAAGAAAAAGCCGCCCGTAGATGTCGTGGCCTTGATGAAGACCCTGGCCCCGACCGCCCAGCTCGGCCGTGTGGGAAAGATCATCGAGGCTGCCGAGCGCGAGCAGAACGACCCGACCTATGCCTTCATCCGCGCCATCGGGTTCTCCAAGAACCAGGCCACCGTGCAGGCCCTGCTGGAGAAGGGGGCCGACCCCAACAGCACATTCTCTTCCGGCTACGCCTGCCTGAACAAGGCCATCACCGACAAGCGCTTGAAGGTCGTGCAGCTCATGCTGGAGCATGGCGCCGACCCCAACCTGCCGCACAAGGGCTATCCCAACCTGTACGAGGCCTGTCGGTTCTCTGCACCCAAGATCGTGGACCTGCTGCTGCAGCACGGTGCCGACCCTGATGGGCGCGCTCAGGGCGCATCGGAAACGAGCTACCCCATCGAGATCGCCATCTACTACCACCAAGCCAAGATCGTGCAGTTGCTGCTGGACAAAGGCGCCACAACCCGCGGCCTGCCCAAGCTGGCCAATTTGCTGGAGCTCACGGCCCGCTCGTTCGACGCCATGTATGAGAACCTGGACGGCAAGCTCGCTATCCTGAAACTGCTGGTGCGCGACCCGGCGTGGAAGGCCGAACTCGTGCAACGCCGTGACCGGCTGACCGAAATGCTCCAGCAGTCGTTCGCTGCCTACAAGTATCAGACGCCCAAGGACCGCAAGGACTTCGACGACATCCTGGCTTTCATGGCGGCTGCTTGAAGAAATACTGCTGGCTCAGCCGCGCTGCTGCAGCGCCCGTTCAATCCGGTCCCGCCGCACCGTCGTCTTGGGCACCTTGAACGGGAACCACGTGCGTACGTCCTCTTCGAGCCCGATGCCGTGCATGTAGTTATAGATGGCCTTCTTCAGCGCGCCGCCCAGCGCGTCGTGGTCCACCCCCGTGGGGTCGATGAAGGCCACGTCGTTCTTGGCAAAGTCACCGGGCGGCAGCGGTGCCAGCGTGACGCCGTATTCCTCGGGGTTTTTGCCGACGGGCGAGTGCACGGTGCAGGCAAAGCGGTGGAAGAACCCGCTCTGGATGCAGCCGTTGGCGAACAACTGGCGCACGTACTCCAGCGCGTCCACCGTGTCTTGCACGGTCTGGGTGGGAAAGCCGTACATCAGGTAAGCATGCACCAGGATGCCCGCGTCGGTGAAGGCCCGGGTCACGCGCGCCACCTGGTCCACCGACACGCCTTTTTTCATCAGCGTGAGCAGCCGGTCTGACGCGACTTCGAGCCCGCCCGAGATCGCAATGCAGCCGCTGTCGGCCAGCAGCTCGGCCAGGTCGGGGGTGAAGGTTTTTTCAAACCGCACATTGCCCCACCAGCTGATGCCTGCGTTGCGCGCGATGAGCTCGGTAGCCAGCGCCTTGAGTGCCTTGGGCGGTGCGGCTTCGTCCACAAAGTGAAAGCCGGTCTGTCCCGTCTCGCGCACGATCTGCTCGATGCGGTCGGCCAGCACGGCGGCGCTTGCGCCTTCGTAGCGGCTGATGTAGTCCAGGCTCACGTCGCAGAAGCTGCACTTCTTCCAGTAGCAGCCGTGCGCCACGGTGAGCTTGTTCCAGCGCCCGTCGCTCCACAGACGGTGCATGGGGTTGAGCATGTCCAGCAGCGACAGGTAGCGGTCCAGCGGCAGGCCGTCCCAGGTGGGTGTGCCCACCTCGGCAAAGGCGATGTCGGCTTCCATCATGTTGATGTACTGCACCGCGCCATCCTCACCGCGCACGAAGGTGCGCACCAAGCGCTGGCGGCCGCGTTCACCGCGCAGGTGTTCCAGCAGCGCCAGCAGCGGGCGCTCGCCCGCGTCCAGCGTCACGTAGTCAAAGTGGTCAAACACGCGCGGGTCGGCCAGCTCGCGCAGTTCGGTGTTCACAAAGCCGCCGCCCAGCACGGTGGCGATGTGTGGGTAGTGCGCCTTGATGGCCTGGGCGATGCGGAACGCCGCATACACGGACCCCGGGAACGGCACGGACAGCAGCACCACGCTGGGCTGGTGCTGGGCAATCGCTTCGTGCGTGAGCTGCTCCAGCAACTCGTCCACCAGCGTGGGCGGCGCAGCGAGTGCTTGGGCCAGCGGGTCAAACGTGGGCTGGCTGCCGGCCAGCGATTCGGCATAGCGCACAAACTCAAAGCGCTCGTCCACCGCGTCGCGCAGCACATCGGCCAGGTCGTTCAGGTACAGCGTGGCCAGGTGCTTGGCCTTGTCCGTCAGGCCGAGCGCGCCAAAGGCCCAGCCCAGCGGGTCGCCGCCTTCGTCATCCACATACACATCCAGTGTGGCAAAGCGCGGGCCCTCGGGCAGGTAGTTCCGTCCCACGATGCGGTGCGCCAGCGTGCTGTCGCGGCCTTGCAAGAAGGCAATGGCGGGGCCGATGGTGGCGAGGTAGCGGTCCTTTTGCGCCGCAAAACTTTGCACGGCGGGGCTCTGCTTTTTGGCGGGCAGTGCGTCCACCTTGTCGACCACGGCCTTCAGGCCTTCGGGCGAGAGCAGGCGCAGCACCAGCGCCAATGCCAGGTCTTCCTGGAACGCCGTCACGCCGCGCGAGCGCAGGAATCCCGTGAGGTAGGCGGTGGAGGGGTATGGCGTGTTCAGCTGCGTCATCGGGGGGATGACGGAGAGGACGCGCTGGGCG
>NZ_QAIM01000514.1:0-2387 GCF_003061035.1 Acidovorax sp. HMWF018 | reverse complement strand
GCACATTGGCCAGGATGGGCAGCGTGTGGCGGCGCTCCACGATGCCAGCCACGGACTGCAGAACCGCGAGAACCTTGTCTTGTGTTGCCTTCAGGACGATCATGTCATCAACCTCTTGTGGTTTTGGGACGGTGCGTGGACAGCGGCACAGGTCATGCCTCCCCCTGCTATCTATAACCCGCCATTTTGCCCCTTAACGGGGTCGCTTCTTCGTGGGGCTGCCCGACGGGCGTTTCCCGCTGGTTATCTACACTTGGCGCTACCCTTTGAGCGTCTGCTCCAGCACGTGCAGCTGCTGGTTCAACTCGGTCAGCTGCTGGCGTTCGCCCGCAATCTTGCGCACAGCATGCAAAACCGTGGTGTGGTCGCGCCCGCCAAACAATTCTCCGATCTCGGGAAGGCTCTTTTGCGTCAGCTCCTTGGCCAGGTACATCGCAATCTGGCGCGGGCGGGCAATACTGGCCGGGCGCTTCTTGCTGTACATGTCGGCGACCTTGATCTTGTAGTAGTCGGCCACCGTCTTCTGGATGTTTTCCACAGAAATCTGCCGGTTCTGGATGGACAGCAGATCACGCAGCGCCTCGCGGGCCAGCTGGATCGAAATCTCTTTCTGGTTGAAGCGCGAGTACGCCAGGATTTTGCGCAGTGCGCCTTCGAGCTCGCGCACGTTGGAGCGCACGTTTTTGGCCACGAAGAAGGCGACTTCCTCGGGCATCTCGGTGCCCTCGACGCGCGCCTTGTTGATCAGAATGGCCACGCGCATTTCGAGTTCGGGCGGCTCGATGGCCACCGTGAGACCCGAGTCGAAGCGCGACACCAGCCGCTCGTGGATGTTGGCCAGGCCCTTGGGGTAGGTGTCCGACGTCATCACGATGTGCGACTTCTTGGCCAGCAGGGCTTCGAACGCATTGAAGAACTCTTCCTGCGTGCGGTCCTTGTTGGCGAAGAACTGCACATCGTCGATCAGCAGCAGGTCGAGCGAGTGATAGCGCTCCTTGAACTCGTCGAAGGTCCGGCGCTGGTAGGCCTTAACCACATCCGACACGAACTGCTCGGCATGGATGTAGAGAACTTTGGCGTCGGGCTTGTCCTGCAGCAGGCGGTTGCCCACAGCGTGCACCAGGTGGGTCTTGCCCAGGCCCACGCCGCCGTAGATGAACAGCGGGTTGTACAGGTGGCCGGGCATGCCCGCCACGTGCATGGCCGCAGAGCGCGCCATGCGGTTGGCCGTGCCCTCCACCAGGGTCTCGAACGTGAGGGCGGCGTTGAGGCGGTTGCGGAACGCGCCCGCCGAGGCCTCATCGTTGCTACTGGATGGGGGGTCGGCTGGCGCTGCGGGGCTGGAGGGCTCCTGCGATGTAGGCCGTACATAAGTCCTGGCAACGGATTCGCGCTGAGCGAGTGCTAACTCCAGTGTGACCGGTTGGCCATACAGGCCTTCGAGCAGCGCGGCAATGCGGCCGGCGTATTGGGCGCGGATCCAGTCGAGCTTGAAGCGGTTGCCCACGAGCAGCGTGACTTTGGAGAAGTCTTCGGCCACTTGGGCAATCAGGGGTTTGATCCAGGTGTTGAATTGTTGTTCTGGCAGGTCTTGTGCCAGTTGCTCAACGCAGGCTTGCCACAGGCCCTGACCGGCATCTGAGCCGGGCGAATTGATAGGGCTGCGGGTGGGTTCCTCGGTCATTTCTGGGGAATTCTTATTGTGGATAGGAGGAACGGGGTAAGGCGGTGGATTGTAGCTTGTCAAGGAGTTATCCACAATTTGAAGGCGGCTGTCATCCGGGGGAATCCGGGGTTGCCATACGGGGAAGAAGTGGCCTGAAAGGGGCGGGCGCTGCTGCCTCCGCGACCCGCTGGTAAAGGCCTGCCCATCGAAAGGCATTGCCAGTCGGCCACAAGCCTGCGATAATTTTGGGTTTCCCTGAATGTGTTCAGGGTGATTTGACCCGGCGCGCCGTTATTTCTGCCCCGTGGGTCTGCCTCCAGGCGATGTTTCATACATGGTGTGGGTGTGCAGATTGCAGGGGGTTCAAGAGCAGCAGTCCGGAACTGAACCTCAAGGAATAGCACCATGAAACGTACTTACCAGCCCTCCAAGACGCGCCGCGCGCGCACCCACGGTTTCCTCGTCCGCATGAAGACCCGCGGCGGCCGTGCCGTTATCAACGCACGCCGCGCCAAGGGCCGCAAGCGCCTGGCCGTCTAAGGCCGATACGGTCTACGGCCTGCTCCCCGCCTGTTCCCGGTTTGTACCGCCAGGTTCCAAACGGGGCGCTTGCATGCACAGGCTAAAAACCCGGCCGCAGTTCCAGGCTGCCATGGCGGGGGGCACTGTCTCCCGCACGGCGCATTTTGCGTTGCACCGTTTGGCACTGGACGCCAACAGC
>NZ_QAIM01000058.1:0-9712 GCF_003061035.1 Acidovorax sp. HMWF018 | reverse complement strand
GCGGGCCTGTTCAGCCATTCCTCCATGGTGCGTTTGTATTCGACCTCATCCGTGGCAAACGCATTGCCCATCTGGTTGGCATTCCACACATAGTCCCAATAGCACGCGTCCACAAAGTTCAGGGTCGATACGTCGCTTTCGCAGTCCAGCCAGTGTTGCAGCAGGGGCTCCAGCGGCACTCGGGCATAGGACCACATGAGCAAGATGGAGAACGCGTTATCGCCCTGAAACAATGCATCGCTGGCTGCAGGCCACTCCTCCAACCCCTGTGCAAAGTACGCCAGCGCAAAGCCTTGCAGCGCAGATTGTTCGGCCGTTGAAAACGATCCGGCCTCGCACCGACCCAACCGGTCCAGGTACAGCTCGGTGGAGTGGTGCAGCCGGGCACCTTCGGCGAGCAGTTCCAGCAGCCGTGGAGCCAGGTATTTGATTTCATCCGCGGGCTGTACCTGGCTCTTGGCCGAGTCGTTGTACTCGTAGAAGTGCTTCTCCGTCAGTTGGCGCAGCGGCAGGCGTCGCATTTCGCGCTCCAGCTCAGCATCCATGCAGCAGGCGGTACAAACGTCCAGCAGGCCATGCGGTGCGTCGTAGCGTGCAAAGGCCTGGTAGACCGCCTGTGTGGCGACTTCCAGCGGCGTACCCCTGGGGGTTGATTGCTTTTTCATAGTGTTCTTTCATCTCATCCTCACCAGCCCATTCAGCACCTGGTCCAGGCCGCCGAAGACGGAGATCTTGTCGATCCGCTCGGCCACACGTTCGAGCGTCTCCAGCTCCTTCATGCGCAGGGCGACGGGGTTGTCCTCCATCACCTTGGCGGTGTTGAGCAGCGAGCGCGTGGCGGCGGTTTCCTCGCGGCGGCGGATCACGTTGGCCTCGGCCTGCTTCTGGGCTTGCACCACCTGGGTCAGGATGGTTTTCATCTCGCCCGGCAGCACGATGTCCTTCACGCCCACGCTTTCCAGCTGCATGCCATAGGGCAACAGCTTGGCGGCCATGTGTGCGGTCACCACGTCGTCGATCACCGTCTTGTTCTCCAGCAGCTCATCGAGCGTGCGGGTGCCCACGGCGGCGCGCAGCGCAAACTGCAGCTCGCGGTACAGGTGGTCGGCAGGCTTTTGCAATTGGGCAAAAGCGCGCAGCACATCGGTGTAGCGGTAGGTGGCGCACAGGTTCAGGCGCAGGCTTACCTTGTCACGGGTCATGATGTCCTGGCCTGACACCTCCACGGCTTGCAGGCGCAGGTCCACCAGCTCCACGGCCACAGTGCGGCCATATTTCCAGAAGGCGTAGGTGCCAGCCGTGAGCAGGCGTTCCACCTTGCCGTCCACCGTCAGCAGGCCGCACTGGCCCTCGGGCACCTGCACCTGCAGCACACCGGCCAATCCGGTCACGCTGCGCTGGCGCAGCTGGGTTTGCGTCAATCGCGCCACCAGTGCGGCAGGCAGTTCGGCGCCCGCTTGTAGGTCCACCACCTGCACGCTCACATCCACCAAGCCTTTCCAATAAAGACGGCGGGTGCCAGGGGGCAAGATTTCGACCAGCACACCGTTTTCACTGCGCAGGCCCACTTCGGTTTCCGACAGGCTCACCTGCACAAACTCGGCCGCAACCACGGCGGGCTCCTGCGCCATCAGGTACTCGGCCAGGCCGTGGGTGAAGGCGGGTTGCTCCAGGGCGAAGGTCTCCACGCGCAACTGGTCGGTACCCGCAAACAGCCAGTAGGTGCCGCTGCGCAGCACGCGGTCAAAGCTGCCGTTGCGCAGCAGCAGGGCGCGTTCGTTCTTCTTGACGGTGGCGCGTTGGAACATCTTTATCAGCATCTCTTTTTCCTCTCTCTTCTTCGTTGTCGTATCGGGTTGCCGTTACAGCGATGGCGGGGTGCCAGGGGGCGCAGCCTGGGCCGTGCAGTGCGCCGTGGTGGCTGCCCCCATCCCCAGCGGGAAGGGCGGCAGCGCGGCTGGCTGCGGGCGCGGGCTGTGCCGGGTGCTGGCACAAACCGCCACCGGCTGACGGGGTGAGTCCCTTGCGGTTGCAGCGCAACCTCGGGGCCTCTCCCCGCGTTCGGCGGGTGGTCTTTCGACCGGTACTTCCAATCAAGGTCTTGCGACCGTGGGCAGGAATCGAACCTGCGACAACCGCCTTGCGGCGGGGCTCTACCAGACTGAGCTACCAGTGGTGGCACGTCTGGAGTCGAACCAGACACTTCCTTTCGGAGTGGTCACCACGACCGTGCCGCTACCCAGCGTTGGCGATGTGCGGCATGCAGAACATCAACAGAACCCGAAGGCCCCGGACGCCCGGCACCGGTGGGGCGAACATTTGTCCTAACCCCGACCTGTGAGCGGTCACCGCTTGCGCTGGATGCCTCTTCTATTGCCAGATGTGTGCCAGCTTGCAATGCAAGTCGTTAGGTGTGCGCAAGTTGTTGATTTGTAAGGGGGTATTTCCTGTTGGGTGAAATTGATTGGGCGCTTGGATATCAAGATAACTAGAATGAAAGCTAGTTAAATAGATAAAAATTTGCGAAAAGACAAGGTGGTCATCGGGTTCCTGGGCACTCAGCTGGACTCTGGCAAGGGCGCTGGCCGGTGGGAGAAATGGCGCCCCACCGTGTCCCTGGTGCAGCATGAGGACGTGGTGATCGAACGGCTGGAGCTGCTCTACACCCCGCCGCACCGCGAGCTGGCCCAGCAGGTGCGCGCGGACATGGCCACCGCCTCGCCCGAAACCACGGTGAACCTGGTGCCGCTGCCCATCGCCGATCCGTGGGACTTTGGCGAGGTCTATGCCCAGCTGTACGACTGGACGCAGGCCTACCGCTTCGACACCGAACGCGAGGAGTACTGGACCCACATCACCACCGGCACGCACGTTGCGCAGATCTGCCTGTTCCTGCTGGTGGAGTCGCGCCGCATTCCGGGTGTGCTGGTGCAAACCTCGCCCCCCAAGCGCCAGCGCATCGGCGACCCGGGCAGCTACACGCTGATCGACCTGGACCTCTCACGCTACGACGTGATTGCGCAGCGCTTTGGCGCCGAGCAGCAGGACGCGGTCCAGTTCCTCAAAAGCGGTATCGCCACGCGCAATGCGCGCTTCAACGCGCTGATCGACGAGGTGGAGCGGGTGGCGGTGCGCTCGCGTGCGCCCATCCTGTTCACCGGGCCCACGGGCGCGGGCAAGTCGCACCTGGCGCGGCGCATGTACGAACTGAAGAAAGCGCGCCACCAGGTGGAGGGCGAATTTGTGGAAGTGAACTGCGCCACGTTGCATGGTGATGGCGCCGCGTCCACCCTGTTCGGCCACAAGAAAGGTTCGTTCACCGGCGCGGCGGCCGACCGCGCGGGCCTGCTGCGCACGGCGCACAAGGGTGTGTTGTTCCTCGACGAGATTGGCGAGCTGGGCCTGGACGAGCAGGCCATGCTGCTCAAGGCCGTGGAAGAAAAGCGTTTCTACCCCCTGGGCAGCGACCGCGAGGTGGAGAGTGACTTCCAGCTCGTGGCTGGCACCAACCGTGACCTGCGCACCGAGGTGGCGGCAGGGCGATTTCGCGAGGACCTGTTTGCGCGTATCAACCTCTGGAGCTATGTGCTGCCGGGCCTGGCCCAGCGACCCGAAGACATCGAGCCCAACGTGGAGCACCTGCTGGTGCGTGCGGGCACGGAACTGGGACGCAGCGTGCGCTTTTCCAACGAAGCACGCGCCGCCTACCTGCGCTATGCCCAGTCGCCCGAAGCGTTGTGGAACGGCAACTTTCGCGACCTCTCGGCCAGCGTGGCCAGGCGTGTCACGCTGGCTGACAGCGGTCGCATCGGCCTGCCCCTGGTCGAGGCCGAGATCGCCCGCCTGCGCTGGCTGTGGCAGCCCGCCAGCGATGCGCGCAGCGGGCTGGCATCTGCAACAGGGACGGTGGGACGCGACGAACTCGCGGCCCTGCTGGGCGCCGAGGCGGTGGAATCCATGGACCTCTTCGACCAGCTCCAACTGGCGGCGGTGCTGCAGGTCTGCCGCCAATCGCGCACTTTGTCGGACGCGGGGCGCCTGCTGTTCCAGGCCTCGCGCACGCAGCGCTCGGTGGTCAATGACGCGGACCGGCTGCGCAAGTATCTTGTGCGCTTTGGTCTGGACTGGGATCGCGTCGCGGCCACTGGGCGATAATCCCACCCGTGAAGCACGCCAGACCGCCGCTGGTGCAATCTGGGAAACCAGGCACTGGAGGAACGTCCGGACTGCACAGGACAGCGTAGCAGCTAACGGCTGCCCACCGTGAGGTGAGGATCAGAGCAACAGAGACGAGTCCCGGGGGAGTGCCGCAAGGCAAACCACCGGGGGTGAAACGGGCAATCTCTACGCGCAGCAATACCAAGTAGGCCAGCGTTGATGTGGTTCCGCAGAGCTGGCGGGTAGGTAGCACCGAGCCGTGGTGGCGACACCCGGCCCAGATTAATGGCGGTCACACTGCGGGCAACCGTGGTGCACAGAATCCGGCTTATCGGCGTGCTTCACACTTTATTTCCACCCCGACTCGCCAAGGGTCGTGTGGTGAGCACGCCGCCCCTGTGGCGCGGCTGTGTTCAGTTTTTTGCGCAATGGGGTGCTTGCCCCCGTTCCAGCTCTGTCGCACGCTCCACCGTGTCGGGGTGGCTGCTCAGCAGCGACCAGACAGGGTGCGAGCCGATCTCCTGAGCCACCTTGCGCTGGCGCGCTGCATCGGGTGTGCTGGCCCCGGAGGAGGGCGCCGATGCCGAGGTGGTCGGGCCCTTGCCCCGGTCTTTTTTCTGGGCCTCTTCGTTGTCCTCATCGCGCGCAATCGCCAGCAGCAGCTGGCCCATGGGCGCTGTGGGCAGTGCGGCGTGGCGCATGACGGCGATGGCGTAGCAGTCGGCCTCGCGCTCATGGCTGCGGCTGTAGGCCAGGCCGGTCAGCAAGGATGCACCCGTAGAAACGATGCCGGACACATCGCCCAGTGCCAGCCCCAGGCCCATGTTGAGCACGCCCTGCTGCACCACCATGCGCGTGGTGTGGCGCTGCACCACGTGGCCGACCTCGTGGGCCAGCACGCCCACCAAGGCGTTGTCGTCTAGGCCCTTGTCGGCCGCTGCCTTCACGATGCCGTCGGTCATCACGATCTTGCCGCCGGGCAGCGCAAAGGCATTGGCACCCATGCCGGATCGGAACTCCAGGGACAAAGGCGGCCGGTAGCCGGAGTAACGCTGCAGGCCAGGGGGCGTTTGCTGCACCAGGACATCAAAACGCGCCTTGAGCTGGTCTTGTCGCGCCGAAGGCAGCTTGCTGGGCTTCAGGGTGCCGTTGTCCATCTGCTGGAGCACGTTCTCGGCCACGCTGGTCTCCCAGCTGATGGGCACAAACCGCGTGAGCTGCGTGGTCGCCCAGGGTGTGCCGTAGCGGTAGAACAGCGTGAGGCCAATGACGGCGGCGGCCGTCACGCCCAGCAGCACGGGCCAGCGGGTCTGCATGCGTTGTGCGATGCCGGGGCGCTCGCCCGCTGCTGCCAGGGCAGCGCGCCACTCGGCCACGGCGTCGATCTCGACGCTGCCGTGGTCGCGCAGATCCACCACCACGCGGGGCTGGGGTTTGCGCTCGTTCCAGGCCTCGGGCCAGCCCACCTGTTTCCAGGCAAAGACCACAGGCTCGGGCCCGGGCTGCGAGAGCGGGTGCAGCACCAAGGAGGGGCCTTGCGGCGTGGGTCGCAGGCTCACCACCACGGGCCGGGCCTTGCTGCTCTGGCCATCGAACCAGCGCCCGGGGACGAGGGCTGGGTGCGCAGATGCTGACATGTTCAACCGATAAGGTCGAGGCCAGCCGCATCCGCCAGGGCATCGCCCAGGCCCCCCTGCTGCTGGCGCACCATGGCACCGGTCACCTGCTCCACGCCGCCCTTGACGTGCAGGGTGACGGACTCGCACTTCATGCGGTATTCGCTGACCAGCGCAAACGGGCGGTACAGCCCCAACGTCAGAAGGGTAAGCAGCATGTTCTTGATGCGCAGCCACACGTAGCGGCCGCTCTTGAGGTGGCACTTGAAGCGGGCCACGTGGCTCACGCCGATGTTGTTCCACATCAGCTGGAACATGCGTGCCTCGCGGTATGCGCGGGCCGGTGCCGACGCCAGGATCAGCATAAAGATGCCCGCGATGATGGACACGATGATCACCACAAACATCCACAGGCCCAGGCGATCGCTCTGGCTGGCCACCAGGGCGATGGAGCTGCCTGCGAGGATGCCGATCAGCGCCGAGAACCCCACCACGCACAGGATGAACACAGCCACGGTGGCCATCCACACCTTGACGAAGTCCATGTACACCGGCTTCCAGCGGCCTCGCTCGGCACCCACCTGGGCCTTGAGCACCAAGAGGCTCTTGAAGTTGTATTCGGTGCGGATCACGCACAGCACCGACAGCACCAGGCCCAGCAGTACCAAGCCGCCCATGGCGGGCGTGAAGCGGGGCATGGGTTGTTTCTTGCCCTCTTCTTCGATGGCCTCCAGCGCCTGGGCCAGGTCGGGCGACAGCAGCTGCAGACCATAAAACACGCCAAACCACACCAGCGCCAGCGCAAACACAGGCCAGCTGGCGATGTAGACCTCTTTCCAGCTGGCAGTGAACTGCAGTCGCAGCCCGCGCCACCGCGTGGCCCCCAGGCGAAACCGCATGGCGCTGGCCCAGATGAAGGGCGCCAGCGCCGCGCCCGCCAGCAGGAACAGGCCCACCGCCGTGTCCTGCCCGGTGTTGGCGGCCAGGTTGTAGGCAATGGTCAGCAGCATCAGCAGCACAAAGCCCATCACCATCTTGCGTTGCTGCGCGGTGAATTCGAGGGGGCTGCCGGCCACCAGCGTGTGGCTGTAGAAATACTGGGCGGTGCGGCGGCGCGCCCAGGGGGTGTAGATGCCCAGCGTGACGATGGACAGCAGCACGTTGACGATCCAGACCCGGAAATACTCGCCCCCGCTACCCGTGAACTCGAGCGGGTGGGCGTCGATATTCATCGGCATGAAGGTGGACATCGGCCCCGCAGCGCCACCAGACGATTGGTTTGTGTTCATGAACTCCCTCCAGAGTGCTGCGCAGTGTAGCAGCGGTGCGGATCGAAGGAATTCAAATGAAAAGGGCTTGAAGCGCTTGTTGTAAAAGCGCTGGTAGCTATGTTTTCAGGAGCATATGTGCTTGACTTGTCCGGTGCGCATCGGCAGGGTGCGGCTGGGCCCGCAAGCCCTTAGGGCAACGCTGAACAAGTCCTCGCGCACCGCGCACCCCTGCTTTGGGCGGTCTGCCGCGTTGCAAATCCTCGCGATAGCTACGGCTATCGCTGTGGTTTGCGCCTTGCATCCCATCCCAAATCAGGGCGCGCGCCACTGCGGGGACTTATTCAGCGTTGCCTTAGAACTTCTCCCAAGGCTGCAGGTAGCGCCACTGCCCCTCGGGCACCTTGGCCAGCGGCACGCGGCCGATGCGGATGCGCTTCATGCCCACCACCGTCAGGCCCACCGCCTCGCACATGGCCGGGATCTGGCCCGGGCGGATGCCCTTGAGCGCAAAGCGCAGCTTGGTTTCGTTCTGCCAGCTCACCTTGATGGGGGGCAGGGGGCGGCCATTGAACGTGAGGCCATGGCACAGGCGCTGCAGGCCATTGGGCGCGATGTCGCCCTTGACCTCGACGATGCACTCTTGCTCTAGCGACTCGATGTCTTCGGCCAGCTTGCGCGCGATGCGCTTGTCTTGCGTGTACACCACGAGGCCGCTGGCCTCGGTGGGTAGCGGGGTGAAGCATTCGAGCTGCTTGAAGTGGCGCTGCAGCACGCGGATGCCCGAGGCGTCTTCCGGCAGGTGGGACGCCGCGCTGAGCAGCGTGAGCGCCTGTTGCGCACCCTGACTGCGGCTGGCGTGGGCCGCCTGCCCGGTGGGGGCGCCCGGCAGGCCCAGGCCGGCTTCAAACCCTGCGGGCTTGTGCAGCAGCAAGGTCACTGGGGTCAGCTCCAGCAGGCTGGCATCGGGTGCAACCGTCACGGCCTGATCGGGGCGCACGCGCGCGCCGGGGGCTTCCTCGATCTGGCCGTCCACGCTCACAAAGCCGCCCTCGATGAATTGCTCGGCCGTGCTGCGCGAGCAGCTCAGCTGTTCGGCCACGCGTTTGGCCAGGCGGATGTGGGTGGGGTCAGGGTTCTTGTCGGTCATTGAATGAAGGCGGTCTTGGTGTTCTTGTGGCTCAGTTGTTGCCGGGTTGCAGCGAGCGAATGCGCTCCACATGCGCCAGCAGCGAGCGCTGGGCCACGGGCCACATGCGCTGCGGTACGTCGTCGTACGCGTGGCGCACCCAGTCGTCCATGCTGCCCTGGGGCAGCGCCTGCATGGCGGCCAGCACCTTGGCCTCGCGCGCCAGGCGGTGGGCCCTGAGCTTGGCGATGGCATTGCGGGCACCGAGGACCGGGCCCCCCAGCACGTAGCCATGCGCGGGCAGGATGAACTCCACGCTGTGCTCGGCGCACACGGCATCCAGCCGGTCCAGCGAATCCAGGTAGTCGGCCATGTTGCCGTCCGGCGGGTCGATCACCGTGGTGCTGCCGTTCAGGATGTGGTCACCACTGAACAGCAGCGCGTCTTCCACCAGCAGCAGGCACAGGTGGTTGGCCGCATGGCCTGGGGTGTGGATGACCTGCAGGGTATGGGTGATTTTGCCTTCAGGTGCTAGTCCCTCAAGCACGAGTAGCTCATTATTTTGTAGCGCCCGGTCGGGAGTGAACTGGCTGGCCGCGCGGGCCGTGGGGGCCGACGGCAGGCCCAGAACGGGCGGGCGCGCCTTGCCGGCCTGCACACACATCGCCTGCAGCGGCGCCGCGCCGGGAGAATGGTCGGCGTGCGAGTGGGTGCACACAATCATGCGGATGTCGCCCCCCGCTGCACGCCAGAGCTTGTCCAGGTGCTCGGCGTCGGCCGGGCCAGGGTCGATGGCGATGAAGCCCGTGGCCGGGTCGCCCACCAGATAGCTATTGGTGCCAGGGCCGGTCATCACGCCGGGGTTGGGGGCGGTCAGGCGCATCACGTTGCGCAGCAGCGGCACGGGGCGCTCAGTCTGCCAGTCCAGTGGGTGCACGATCTGCCCGTCGGGGCAGACCAGCGCCAGCTCGCCAAACGGCATTTCGTCCTCCATGTAGCGCGCTTCCTTGCCTGCCAGCAGGCCGGCGCGCGGGCAGCTGACCCACAGGGGCTGCTCGTGCGCCACGGCGTCCAGCACCGCCTGGGTGCTAGAAAATTGTGCCAGGCGCTGCAGCGTGCGGATGGTCGGGAAGATCATGAAGAACTGCCCCGCCTCGTGCCGCGCCAGCGCGTCGGCAGGGCGCACCCACACGGGCTCGAACTGCTCTGCCTCGTCGGCCACGGGCTCTTGGCCCTCGGGCATGCGGGCCACCAGAAAGGGCACTTCAAAGCGGCGCGCCAGGTCACGGTCGGCCGTCCAGTGGGCCAGCAGGTACACCCCATCGGCCGCCAGGCGCAGTCCGCGTGCGGCGCACTGTGCGGCAAACGGCTGGTGGCGGTCGATGGCGGCAATGTCCTGCGCATCGGCCATCTGCCCTTGGCGGGGGCCTTCTGCATGGCGCGCCAGCAATACGCCCAGCTCTTCAAAACTCTCGCGGATGGCGGCAATCGCCTGGGTGAGGTGCTGGTCGCTTTGGGTGGGGCGGCGGTCGGCGGCGGCG
>NZ_QAIM01000513.1:19141-20576 GCF_003061035.1 Acidovorax sp. HMWF018 | reverse complement strand
CTCTCACGTACTTTGAGTTCACCACCCTGGCCATCCTGCGCTTGATGAGCCATGCGTTGCTGGATGTGGCAATTCTCGAAGTCGGCCTCGGAGGGCGCCTGGATGCCACGAACGCGATCGACACCGACTGCGCCATCATCACCAGCATCGATATCGACCACACAGAATTTCTGGGCCCGGACCGCGAGAGCATTGGCCGCGAAAAGGCGGGCATCATGCGCACGGGGCGCCCAGCCATCGTGAGCGACCCCATGGCCCCGCAGAGCGTGGTGGATCACGCGCGGGAGATCGGCGCCGATTTGTGGAGTTTTGGGCGCGATTTCAATTTCTCGGGCGACAAGCAGCAGTGGAGCTGGGCTGGCCGGGGGCGGCGCTATGCCGGGCTGGCCTACCCATCGTTGCGGGGGGCCAACCAGCTGGTGAACGCCTCGGGCGTGCTGGCTGCTTTTGAGGCATTGCGTGATCGGCTGCCGGTGACCGCCCAGGCTGTGCGCAACGGCATGGCCCTGGTGGAGTTGCCGGGACGCTTTCAGATTGTGCCGGGGCAACCGACCCTGGTGCTGGATGTGGCGCACAACCCGCACTCCGTGGCGGCGCTCACGGCCAACCTGGATGCGATGGGGTTCTTCCCCGTCACCCACGCGGTGTTTGGCGCCATGGCGGACAAGGACCTGGCGCCCATGCTGGCCAAGGTCGGGCCTCTGGTGGACCGTTGGTATTTCACCGATCTGCCCACTCCGCGCGCAGAGTCGGCCGCCGTGTTGCAGCAGAAGTGGAATGCCGTGCATATGGTGGCGGGCGGTCGCCGGGACGTTGCATCCAGCTTGCATGCCGACCCACTGCAGGCCTTGCAGGCGGCGGTGGCCGCCGCAGACCCCGCTGATAGAATCGTGGTCTTTGGCTCGTTCTACACGGTGGGTGGGGTGTTGATCAATGGAACACCCCGCTTGCACGCCAAACATATGGGCGCCTGAGCGCCTCACGAGTCCTTAGTCCATGGCATTTTTCAAGTTCCGGTGGCCCGGTCAGGGTGAGCAGCAACAGGCCGAAAAGCCGTCCAAGCGCCCGCGCACACCACAGGCTGAGAGCATCGAAGTGATGCGCCGCCGCGCCCGGCACCGTTTGATTGGCGCTGCAGTGCTGGTGCTGGTGGGGGTCATCGGGTTTCCGTTGCTGTTTGATACCCAGCCACGGCCTATCCCTGTGGACATTCCCATCGAGATTCCAGACCGCAACAAGGTGGCTCCCCTGGTGGTGCCTGCGCCAGTGGCCGAAACTACCGCCGCCAAGCCTGCTGCACCCTCCACCCCAGAGCCAGCCCCGACGGCTGCTGCGCAGCGGCCTGCGCCCTCGCGCACTGTCGCAGCCAATGGCTTGGCGGATGGTGAAGAACTGGTGCCTAGCGCTCGTACAGCAGCGGCCAAACCTGCGCCAG
>NZ_QAIM01000513.1:14889-19128 GCF_003061035.1 Acidovorax sp. HMWF018 | reverse complement strand
TCTCCCGTCCCCGAACCCAAGCCTGCACGTGCTGACGATTCGGCACGTGCCCGCGCCCTGTTGGAAGGCCGAAGCACCGAGGCGCCAGCCGCCTCCAGTGCCGAGGAGGCGCGCTTCATCGTGCAGGTGGGGGCCTTTGCTGATGCCGAAAAGGCCCGCGAAGCACGCACCAAGGTGGAACGGGCAGGTCTCAAGACCTATACGCAGGTGGTGGACACCAAGGACGGAAAGCGCACCCGGGTGCGCGTGGGTCCGTTCACCAACCGGGCAGAGGCAGACAAGGCGGCGGCCCGCATCAAGTCGCTGGACCTGTCGGCGTCGGTGCTCACCCTGTAAACATTGATCAGGCTGCCGCTTGTCCATGGCTGCGTTGGATTGGGTGTTTGTGGCCGTGTTGCTGGCCTCCATGCTGATAGGTGCGTGGCGCGGACTGGTGTTTGAAGTGCTGTCGGTGTTGGGCTGGGTGGCGTCTTTTTTTGTGGCGCAATGGTTTGCGGCCGATGCAGCGGCCTTGTTGCCAATGGGTGGGTCGGGCGAGTCGCTGCGGTATGCAGCCGGTTTTGTCGTGGTGTTTGTGGCTTCGGTTTTTGCCTGTGGTTTTCTGGCATGGCTGGCCAAGAAGCTGGTGGAAGCCGTAGGGCTGCGCCCGGCGGACCGCACCCTCGGCGCTGTGTTTGGTGTGTTGCGCGGCCTCGTTTTGTTGCTTGCTGTGGCCGTGGTGGCTGGCATTACCCCCGTGCACGAGGCACAGTGGTGGCGGGAGTCGCGGGGCGCGCCGGTCTTGGCCGAGGTGCTCAAGGGGTTGAAACCGGCGCTGCCGGACGAATTTGGAAGGCATCTGCCTTCGTGAGATCGAAGCGGCAGCGGCCAGAAGCTGCTGCCGTTGGATGACCGCGGGGCTGTTCCCGCAAACGGATGGAATACAACTATGTGTGGAATCGTCGGCGTCGTCAGTCCTGCGCCCGTCAATCAGCTGATCTATGACGCTTTGCTGCTTTTGCAGCATCGTGGCCAGGATGCTGCTGGCATCGTGACCCAGCAGGGCCGCAAATTCTTCATGCACAAGGCCAAGGGCATGGTGCGCGACGTTTTTCGCACGCGCAACATGCGCGCTCTGCCGGGCAATGTGGGGCTGGGCCAGGTGCGTTACCCCACCGCCGGCAACGCCTACAGCGAAGAAGAGGCGCAACCGTTTTACGTCAATGCCCCGTTCGGCATCGTGTTGGTGCACAACGGTAATCTGACGAACGCCCGCGAACTGCGCACCGAGCTGTTCCAGACGGACCACCGCCACACCAACACGGAAAGTGATTCGGAAGTCCTTCTGAACGTGTTTGCGCACGAACTCGAACGCGCCACGCGGGGCGTGCCTCTGCAGCCCGAGGACGTTTTCACCGCCGTGCGTGCGGTGCACAAGCGCATCAAGGGTTCCTATGCTGTGATCGCGCTGATCGCAGGCCACGGTCTGCTGGCCTTCCGCGACCCGCACGGCATCCGCCCGCTGGCCATGGGCCGCAGCCAGGACGGCACCGTGATGGTGGGCAGTGAGTCGGTGGCGCTGGAGGGTACCTCCCATGTGTTCGAGCGCAACATCAATCCGGGCGAAGCGATTTTCATCACGCTGGACGGACAGGTTCACGCCAGCCAGTGCGCAGAGAATCCGCAGCTCAACCCTTGCATCTTCGAGTTTGTGTACCTTGCGCGGCCCGATTCGGTGCTTGACGGCATCTCGGTCTACCAGGCCCGCCTGAACCTGGGTGAAGCCTTGGCCAAGCGTGTGGTGTCCACCGTGCCGCCCAACGAGATCGATGTGATCATCCCCATCCCCGAGTCCAGTCGCCCCAGCGCTACCCAGCTGGCGCATCTGCTCGGCGTCCCGTACCGGGAAGGCTTCGTCAAAAACCGGTACGTGGGCCGCACCTTCATCATGCCGGGGCAGGGCGTGCGCAAAAAGTCGGTGCGCCAGAAGCTCAATGTGATTGGCAGCGAATTCAAAGGCCGCAACGTGTTGCTGGTGGACGACTCCATCGTGCGCGGCACGACCAGCCGCGAGATCGTGCAGATGGCGCGTGACGCGGGTGCCCGCAAGGTGTACCTCGCCAGCGCGGCGCCGCCCGTGCGCTACCCCAATGTGTATGGCATCGACATGCCCACCAGCAGCGAACTGGTGGCCCACGGTCGCACGGTCGAAGAGATTCGCCAGGCCATCGGCTGCGACGCTCTCATCTATCAGGATGTAGATGGCATGAAGAGGGCTGTGGGTGCGCTCAACAGTGCCATCGTCGGCTTCGATGCCTCGTGCTTTGACGGTGTGTATGTGACTGGCGACATCACAGCGGAAGGGATTGCCAGCCTGAATGAAGGGCGCGTGGGTGCGGAAGAAGGCGAGGAAGACACCTCGCGCCTTGCGTTGCCCAACGCGCAAGAAGCGTAGCCAAGGCTTACGCAGTCCCTTAGTGCCATCGCACGCGATGCTGGACTTTCGGCACAGCGGGCGATGCTCTTTCAGTATTGACTGCGCCTGATGGATTGACCTCACCTGAGAACTGGCCCCGTTGAGGGCCAGCATTGATTTTTATGACTGAAACCATTGCTTCCAGCACGGGCCGCGTACGCACCCGCTTCGCTCCCTCGCCCACGGGGTTCATCCACCTGGGCAATATCCGCTCGGCGCTGTATCCCTGGGCGTTTGCCCGTGCCACGGGGGGGGATTTCATTTTGCGCATCGAAGACACCGACCTGGAGCGCTCCAGCCAGGCGGCGGTGGACGTCATCATTGAGGGCATGGCCTGGTTGGGTCTGAACCACGACGAAGGCCCGTTCTATCAGATGCAGCGCATGGATCGTTACAAGGCGGTCCTCGCAGAGTTGCAGGCTGCCGGTCACGTGTATCCCTGCTACATGAGCGTGGCTGAGCTGGATGCCCTGCGCGAGCGGCAGATGGCTGCCAAGGAGAAGCCTCGCTACGACGGCACATGGCGTCCTGAAGCTGGCAAGACCTTGCCAGCCATTCCTGAAGGCGTGCAGCCGGTGCTGCGCTTCAAGAACCCACAGGGCGGCGTTGTGGCCTGGGACGACAAGGTCAAGGGCCGCATTGAGATCAGCAATGATGAGCTGGATGACCTGGTCATCGCACGGCCCGATGGCACGCCCACCTATAACTTTTGCGTGGTGGTGGACGATATCGACATGGCGATCACGCACGTGATCCGAGGCGATGACCATGTGAACAACACGCCGCGTCAGATCAACATCTTCCGCGCCCTGGGCAAGGAACCCCCGGTGTATGCCCACCTGCCCACTGTGCTCAACGAGCAGGGCGAGAAGATGAGCAAGCGCAACGGCGCCAAGCCGGTGACGCAATACCGCGATGAAGGTTATCTGCCCGATGCCATGGTGAACTATCTGGCGCGTCTGGGCTGGAGTCACGGCGACGATGAGATCTTCAGCCGCGAGCAGTTTCTGCAGTGGTTCAACCTCGACCATCTGGGCCGCAGCGCTGCGCAGTTTGACGAAGCCAAGCTGCGCTGGGTGAATGCCCAGCACCTGAAAGCCATGGCTGACGACGCTTTGGCCGCGCTGATTGCTCCGCAATTGCAGGCGCGTGGTGTTTCGGCTGAGGCGCTGGCCGACGGGCGTCTGCCCCGGATCTGTGCGCTGTTCAAAGACCGGTGCGACACCACCGTCGTGCTTGCCAACTGGGCGCAGGTGTTCTATGGCGACGTGACTCCGGTGGATGCAGAGCGCGCTCAGCATGTCACCGACGCCATTGCGCCCGCTCTGGACGCACTGGCTGATGCACTGTCTGCCTGCGAGTGGGACAAGGCATCCATCAGCGCGGCATTCAAGCAGGTGCTGACGGCTCAGGGTCTGAAGATGCCCCAGCTGGCGATGCCTGCGCGTGTCCTGACGGTCGGAACCGCCCACACGCCATCGGTCGATGCTGTGCTGGAACTGGTCGGACGTGAAAAAGTTATAGCGCGTTTGCGAAACCGCTAAAAATCTGTCTATAATTCAAGGCTCAGGTGATGACAACAAATACAAAGTGTTTGAAGTTATTCAGTGGGGGTATAGCTCAGCTGGGAGAGCGCTTGCATGGCATGCAAGAGGTCATCGGTTCGATCCCGTTTACCTCCACCACGTCGCTTGATAACGGTTAGTTCCAAGGTTTTGACCCTATCGTCTAGAGGCCTAGGACATCACCCTTTCACGGTGAGTACCGGGGTTCGAATCCCCGTA
>NZ_QAIM01000513.1:14496-14879 GCF_003061035.1 Acidovorax sp. HMWF018 | reverse complement strand
CGGTTAGTTCCAAGGTTTTGACCCCATCGTCTAGAGGCCTAGGACATCACCCTTTCACGGTGAGTACCGGGGTTCGAATCCCCGTGGGGTCGCCAAGTTTGTAGCACTTGGCTTGTGTTGATAAATACAAGCGAAAAGCTGCCTGCCAGGAGTGGTAGTTCAGTTGGTTAGAATACCGGCCTGTCACGCCGGGGGTCGCGGGTTCGAGTCCCGTCCACTCCGCCAGTCATAAGCCTTTGCAGTTCTTTTGGGTGCACTGGTTTTTCTTTGGCATAAGCCAAAGAAGTTTGGGGGTATAGCTCAGCTGGGAGAGCGCTTGCATGGCATGCAAGAGGTCATCGGTTCGATCCCGTTTACCTCCACCAAATTTGTCAGTGGTAGTT
>NZ_QAIM01000513.1:11547-14486 GCF_003061035.1 Acidovorax sp. HMWF018 | reverse complement strand
ATGCGCCCTGCGCTGGCAGGCTGTGCAGGCAGCGTGAGGCGGGGCCGCTACTGGGATTCGACCTCTTACAAGTGGTGGGGCCTGTGCAAGAATCGTCGGTAGCCGACCACGCCGCCATACCGCTCAGGCGGTCCTCACAGATCCATCCAGCGCCCATGAACCTTATTCGGCTGCAGATCCACCCACAGCACCTGGCCAGCTTCAAAGCCGTGGCGCCGGTGCTTTCCCTGTTAACCGGTGGGGTAATCGCAGCGTGGGTCTATTTTTCGGTGGCCAGCCCACAGCGGGTGGGGCATTACCTCACGTTGCACCAAGTGCTGGAGACGCTGTCCATTGCAGTGTCTGCCCTGGTGTTTGCAGTGGGGTGGAAGGCGCACAGTCTCAATCCGCAGCGCAACGTGCTCATCCTGGCCTGCGGTTTCCTGGGCGTGGCGATCCTGGATTTTTCTCACATGCTGTCATTTGCCGGCATGCCCGACTACATCACGCCCAACTCGGTAGCCAAAGGCATCAATTTCTGGCTACCCGCCAGATACCTGGGGGCGCTGACGCTCCTGGCTGCGGTGACGCTGCACTGGCGCGTGCCTGGCGATGCGGCCGCACCCGGCCCTGGCAGATTTGTGGTGCTGATGCTGGTATTGGCTGCAGTGGCCGCCATTCATGCTGTTGTGTTCTGGTTTCCTCAGTGGTACCCGCAGACCTACGACGCCCACGGGCTCACGCGGTTCAAGATCGCCTCCGAGTACGGCGTGGTGGCCTTGTATGCAGCATCGCTGGGCGTGCTGCTGCACTGGGCGCGGGAGCGTGCCGCCTTTGATGTGGCCAGACTTTTCGCGGCCGTGTGGGTGATGGCCCTGAGCGAGTTCTTCTTCACGTTCTACATCATCGCTACCGATCCATTCAATCTGCTGGGCCACATATACAAGGTGGTGGGGTACTACTACCTCTACCGTGCCATCTTTGTGGGCACCATCGAGGCGCCGTATCGGGTGCTCAAGCAGTCCGACAAAGCCATGCGCGCTGTGCTGGATGCAGTGCCCGACCTGATGTTCGAAGTGACCCGCGATGGCCACTACGTGCAGATCCACACCCGCCAGCCCGAGCTGTTGCTGATGCCAGCCAGCGAGGTGGTGGGCCGCTCTATCCACGACATCTTGCCCCCAGCGGCCGCAGCGGTAGCGCAGGCTGCGATCAATACGGCGGCTGAACAGGGCCTGGCCCGTGACTTCCAGTACGCGCTGGACTTGCCCGATGGCAAGCACTGGTTTGAGCTGTCCGTGGCGCGCAAGGTGATGGACGATGAAGCGGACGATCACTTTGTGGTGCTGTCGCGTGACATCACGCAGCGCGTTCAGACGCTCGATACTCTGCGCAAGCTGCGCCATGCCGTGGAGCAGGCGCCCAATTCCATCTTCATTGCGGGCGCTGATGGCAACATCGAATATGTGAACCCTGCGTTCACCGCCACGACGGGCTACAGCCCCGAGGAGGCGATAGGCCGCAACCCGCGCCTGCTCAGCGCAGGGGCCACGCCAGCCAGCGTGTATGCCGACCTGTGGGCGCATTTGACGTCAGGCCGTCCGTGGCGCGGCGAGTTCGTGAACCGGCGCAAGGGCGGAGGCGAGTACAACGAGTCCGCCATCATCTCGCCACTGCACGACGAGCAGGGCCGCATCACCCACTACCTGGCCGTGCAAGAGGACGTGACGGAACGTCGGCGTGACGAGGAGCGCATCCGCAAGCTGATCAACTTTGATGCGCTGACAGGCTTGCCCAACCGCACGATGTTCGCCTCCCGTTTCAGCCAGGCCCTTGCATTGACCCAACGCAGCGGCCATCAGCTTGCCTTGTTGTATCTGGACCTGGACCACTTCAAGAACGTGAACGACTCGCTGGGTCACCAGGTGGGCGATGGGTTGCTGATCGAGATTGCGCACCGCTTGCAGTCAGTGGTGCGCGACGAGGACACGGTGTCCCGACAGGGCGGGGACGAGTTTGTCATCGTGCTGCCGCTCACCGATGCCCAGCAGGCGGCCCACGTGGCCGACGAGCTACAGGCACAGGTGCGCCGCATCTGCAAGCTGGAGCACCACGAACTGGTGGTCACGTCATCGATCGGTATTGCGATGTACCCCGAAGATGGTGGTGACTTTGAAACTCTGGCGCAGCGCGCCGACGCAGCCATGTTCCGCGCCAAAGAGTCGGGGCGCGACACCTACCGGTTCTTCTCAGCGGACATGCAGGCACGCTCGCTCAGGGTGTTGCACATCGAGAACGCTCTGCGCAGCGCCCTGGTGCAGGGCCAGCTGACGCTGCACTACCAGCCGCAAATCCGGCTGAAGGACCGTCAACTGGTGGGGGTGGAGGCCCTGCTGCGCTGGACCCACCCCGAGCTGGGCGCCGTCAGCCCGGCCGAGTTCATACCGGTCGCCGAGAGCAGCGGCCAGATTCTGGGCATCGGTGAATGGGTGCTGCGCACTGCGCTGGCCCAGGCCCGGCAATGGCGCGATGCTGGCCACACCGAGCTGGTGGTCGCGGTGAACCTGTCGATGGTGCAGTTTCGCCATCCGGGTCTGGTGGACATGGTGGGCCGAGCGCTGGCCGACAGCGGGGTGCCGTCGCAAATGCTGGAACTGGAGCTGACCGAGAGCATCGCCATGGATGCACCAGAGCAGGTGATTGCCATCGTGCGGCAACTGTATGACCTGGGTGTGCAGCTGTCCATTGACGACTTTGGGACCGGGTACTCGTCGTTCAGCTATATCCAGCGCCTCAAGGTGCACAAGCTCAAGATCGACCAGTCGTTTGTGCGGCATTTGGGCGACGACCCCAGCGCGCCCCACATCGTGCGCGCCATCATCGGACTGGCGCAAAGCCTGGGCCTGGAAACCATTGCCGAGGGCGTGGAAACGGCTGCGCAGCGTGACGTGCTTTCGGGA
>NZ_QAIM01000513.1:0-11537 GCF_003061035.1 Acidovorax sp. HMWF018 | reverse complement strand
GTCTTGGGTTGAGGAGGCGGGAGACCGAGGTAAGCCACCGCCACAACGAAACCGCCGCGCTGTGAGCGCGGCGGTTGGGTGGGCATCAGCAAAGTGTTTGGCTCTCGGTAGTCCTGCGGCCTTTCCGGGCCCCTTGTGGACGACTTTTTGTGCCAAACAGGCACCATGTGCTAGAGGAATATACCTAAGGTGCTATCGAAAGAGTAGCATTCAGGCGTGCCTCTTTAACTCAATCCCCAGCTCAGCGTGGTGCCAGGCGAATGGCACCGTCCAGGCGGATCACCTCGCCATTGAGCATGTCGTTTTCGAGGATGTGGCGCACCAGCTTGGCGTAGTCCTGGGGGGTGCCCAGGCGGCTGGGGAAGGGCACGCCAGCGGCCAGCGCATCCTGCACTTCCTGCGGCATGCCAAACAGCATGGGGGTGCCGAAGATGCCGGGGGCAATGGTCATGTTGCGGATGCCGTTGCGCGCCAGGTCACGGGCAATCGGCAGGGTCATGCCGACCACGCCGCCCTTGGAGGCTGCGTAGGCGGCCTGGCCGATCTGGCCGTCGTAGGCGGCCACGCTGGCCGTGGAGATCAGCACGCCACGTTCGCCGGTGGATTCCGGCTCGTTCTTGCTCATGGCCTCGGCGGCCAGGCGGATCATGTTGAAGCTGCCGATCAGGTTGACCGTGATGGTCTTGCTGAACAAGGCCAGCGCATGCGCACCGTTCTTGCCCACCGTCTTCTCGGCGGGTGCGATGCCGGCGCAGTTCACCAGGCCCACTAGTTTGCCCAGCGACACGGCCTTGGCCACCACGGCCTGGCCGTCTGCCTCGTTGCTCACATCGCATTTCACGAACGCGCCGCCGATTTCCTTGGCCACGGCTTCGCCTTTTTCTGCCTGCATGTCGGCAATGACCACGGTGCCGCCCTGGGCGGCCAGCATGCGTGCCGTGCCTTCGCCCAGGCCCGAAGCGCCGCCGGTGACGATGAATACCTTGCCTTGGATGTCCATGGTTGTCTCCAGTAAGTGACGTTAACGTAAACGTCAATTATGGCGCATCTCCTCACCGTGCTGAACGCGAAAAAAAGCCCGGACCAGGCCGGGCTTGTGGTGGGTGAGGGCAGGGGCAGCTTACTGGAAGCCCACGCGGTCCAGCATCTGCTGCACCTTGGTCGTGTTGGCGCCCACCGCGCTGATCGGGATGGTCTCGCTCTTGAAAGGCTTGCCGCCAGTCATGGCCTTGAGGGCCGGGTTGTCCAGTGCGACGCCCTTGGCAGCAGGCCACTCGTTGTTGCCGTTTGCAAAATAATTCTGTGCCTCGGGGCTGGCCAGATATTCGAGGAATTTGATGGCGTTGGCCTGGTTCTTGGAGTGCTTGGCCACCGCGCCGCCGGCGATGTTCAGGTGCGTGCCCCAGGATTCCTGGTTGGGGAACACCACGCCCACCTTGTTGACCACAGCCACGTCTTCGGGCTTGTTGGAGCGCATCATGCGCGCCAGGTAGTAGGTGTTGGTCACGGCGATGTCGCACTCACCCGCAGCCACGGCCTTGATCTGGTCGGTGTCGCCGCCCTTGGGTGGGCGGGCCAGGTTGGCCACCATGCCCTTGAGCCAGGCTTCGGCCTTCTGTTCGCCCATGTGTTCCGTTACAGCGCCGAACAGGCTCAGGTTATAGGGGTGCGAGCCGGAGCGGATGCACAGCTTGCCCTTGTTCTTGGGGTCACCCAGTTCTTCGTAGGTGTCCACATCGGCCTTCTGCATCTTGACCTTGTTGTAGACGATGACGCGCGCGCGGGTGGACAGGCCAAACCAGGAGATGCCGCCGTCCGCTGCCGGCTGGCTGCGCAGATTAGCGGGGATGGCATCGTTCAGCACCTTGGACTGGATGGGCTGAAACAGGCCATCGACCTCGCCCTTGTACAGGCGGGCTGCGTCCACCAGCAGGATCACGTCGGCGGGCGAGGCGGTGCCTTCGGCCTTCAACCGGGCCAGGATGCCGGCATCGTCCGCGTCCACGCGGTTGATCTTTATGCCCGTGGCCTTGGTAAAGCCGGTGTACAGCGCTTCGTCGGTGGAGTAGTGGCGGGCCGAGTAGAGGTTGACCACTTGTTCCTGGGCGTGCACGGCGCCTGCAGCGGCGGCCAGGGCACAAGCGCTCAGCAAGGCTTTCACAGTCTTCGACATGGATTGCGTCTTTCGGGGTTAAAACTGCGTCAATGATAAAGCAAACGCGAATTATTCTTGATCAATGTCTTGCGCAAAGGCCGGATTTCGGGTCCGGGTTTGAGGTGGCGCAAGGGCCGCATGCCGTGGATGCCGGACCACCGTAAAAAGATCGGTTCGCCGCGCGGGCCCGTTCCCACGCTTGCGGCCTGTGGGTTGTCAGGCCAAAAAAAAAGCCCGGTCGTAAAACCGGGCTTTAAAAGGATCCTTGAAACGGGGGTTTCGAGAGGATCCAAGGAGACAACTGAGGCGCTGTAGACAAGGTCAGCAGCGCATGGGTTGAATTATCAGGGTATTCCCTGGGCACGGCCTAGAGGTTGCACTCCAGACCGCAGGTAGGGCGATTAACGCTTGCGGGGAGCGGCCGTCTTGGCAGCGTTGGCAGCGGTGTTGGCCACGGCGTTGAAGTTGGCTTCAGCCACATCAGACGCTTGCTTCACAGCCTTTTGTACCGACTCAAACGCGTTGTTGGCGGCAGACACGGCGCTCTTCATCACGGCCACAGCGGTTTCGGAACCGGCGGGGGCGTTCTTGGCGGCGCTGTCCACCAGGTTGGTGAAAGCCTTCTGTGCGTCGGTGGCCTGGGCTTCGAAAGCCTTGCCGAACTCAGCGCCCGTGCCCGATGCGATGTCGTAGAGGTGACGGCTGTAAGCGGCGGTCTTTTCAGCCAGGGGCTGGAACAGGCCAGCTTGCAGGGCCAACAGTTCTTGTGCGTCCTTCACGCCCAGCACGGCTTGCGTGTGGTTGGCGGCTTCGGACAGGGCAGCGCGCGAAGCGGTCACGTTCAGTTCGACCAGCTTTTCCACGCCTTCGAAAGCCTTGGTAGTCAAGCCAAACAGGGTTTCGATGTTGGCCTTGTGGGATGCCAGGATTTGTTCTGCGGTCAGCGACATGTCATATCTCCTAAAAATGAGGGCCCAGGGGGCCGGGTGGTTCACAGACATCTGCGCTGACCTTGACCTGTTGGCCATGTTGCAGTGCAGCATGGGTTGAATTTTAGGGACTTGCAGCGCTATTGCAAGGGCTTTTTGTTGCACTGCAGCAAATTAGACACGATCACCCAGAAATCCCCGGCTTGCCACAATCGTGTCATGCACGCCTACTACGCCGACCACTTCGTGTTGCCTTTGCCGGATGGTCACCGCTTCCCCATGGCCAAGTACCGCATGCTGCGCGACCGGATCGCCCAGCACCTGCCTGGCGTGCTGTTGAAAGAAGCCCTGCCAGCATCAGATGAGGCACTGGTGCGCGTGCACAGCCCGCAGTACATCGACGCCATCGCCCAGGGCACGCTGGTGCCCGCCGCGCAGCGGGAGATCGGGTTTCCCTGGAGTCCTGCCATGGTAGAGCGCGCTCGCCGCTCGGTGGGCGCTACTCTGGCGGCCACCCGCGCCGCTTGGCGCGAGGGTGTGGCTGGCAACCTGGCTGGTGGCACCCACCACTCGTATGCCGACAAGGGCAGTGGCTTTTGTGTGTTCAACGATGTGGCGGTGGCTGCCCGGCAGGCACAGGCCGATCACCTGAACGATGGATCGGGCTGGCCGCTGCAGGTGGCGGTGATTGACCTGGATGTGCACCAGGGCAATGGCACGGCCCACATCTTTCAGGGAGACGACAGCGTGTTCACCCTGTCGCTGCATGGTGCACGCAACTTTCCGTTTCGCAAGGAGCCGAGCGACCTGGATGTGGAATTGCCCGATGGGTGTGCTGATGATGAGTACATGCACGCGCTGGACCAAGCTCTGGAGACGCTGGACCATCGCTGCAAGCCGGATCTGGTGTTCTATCTGGCGGGGGCGGACCCCCATGTGGGCGACCGACTGGGGCGTCTCGCCGTCACCCACGACGGGCTGGAGGCACGCGACCGGCGGGTGTTTGACTGGGCCTGGCAGCGGCGCATTCCCACGGTGTTCGTGATGGCGGGCGGCTATGGTAACGACCTGGAAGACACGCTGCAGGCGCAGCTCACCACCTGGCGCGTGGCCTGGCAGTACCACCAGCGCTGGCAGAATGTGCGGCCATGACCTCTGCCGCCAGCTCCTCTCCTGTCGCTTCTTCCGCGTCGGTCCGCCCGGCTCCGCAGCCGCGCAGCGCCTACCGCGTGTTCCGCCCCATCACCACACGCTGGGCCGACAACGATGTGTATGGCCATGTGAACAACGTCGTGTACTACAGCTGGTTTGACACGGCGGTGAACGCCCACCTGATCGACCAGGGCGTGCTGGACATCCATGCGGGCCAGACCATCGGCCTGGTCATCGAGACCCAATGCAATTACTTCGCGCCGCTGGCGTTCCCGCAGACGGTGGAGGCGGGCATCCGCGTGGCACGGCTGGGTGGCTCCAGTGTGCGTTACGAGGTGGGCCTGTTTGCGCAGGGCGAGCCGCTGACGGCGGCGGCGGGGCACTTCATCCATGTGTACGTGGACCGCGAAACCCGCCGCCCGGTGGCCGTGCCAGATGCATTGCGCAATGTGCTGCAGGCGCTGGTCATGCCTGGCTAATGGGTCGTTGATTGGCGGTTGATCGGCGGCCGCATGCCGTTGCCACTGATTTGATAGCACCAAGCGCTGGCGCAATTTGCACTTGGGCCCTGAACAGCCTGAATTTCCGGCAGCGGCTGAACCCTGGCTGACGCCGCCCGCAGTGCCGCGCACCGGGCGCCGTGATGGCCTACACTTTGCGGCTTTATCGTCCGGTCTGCGGCCGGAGCATCGCGTGCCCAGCGTGCGCGGTTTCTGAGGCGTGCCCTGTCCATGATCATCACCAGCCTGCTCGACACCGACCTGTACAAGTTCACCATGATGCAGGTGGTGCTGCATCAGTTTCCCGGGGCGCAGGTTGAGTACAAGTTCAAGTGCCGCAACCCCGGCGTGCAGCTGGCGCCGTTTGCCAACGAGATCCGCGACGAAATCCGTTCGTTGTGCAGCCTGCAGTTTCAGGATGCCGAGCTGGCCTACCTGCGATCGCTGCGATTCATCAAGAGCGACTTCGTGGACTTTCTGGGCCTGTTCAAGCTCAACGAAAAGTACATCACCGTGGTGCCCCAGCACAACGGCGAAATCGACATCACCATCCGCGGGCCCTGGCTGCACACGATCCTGTTCGAGATCCCGGTGTTGGCCATCATCAACGAGGTGTACTTTCGCAACACGCAGAAGGTGCCCGACTTTCCGGAAGGCCGCCGCCGTCTCGACGCCAAGATTGCGCTGCTGCAGGGCGAGGGCCTGTCCGACCTCAAGATTGCCGACTACGGCACGCGCCGCCGCTTCAGCCGCGCCTGGCACGAGGAAGTGCTGCGCGTACTGGTGGCACGCCTCGGCACCGGGGACCGCCGTCCGGGAGCGCCCGCAGGCCCCGGGCAGTTTGCGGGCACCAGCAACGTGCTGTACGCGATGAAGCTGGGCGTGACCCCCCTGGGCACCATGGCGCACGAATATCTGCAGGCCTGCCAGGCGCTGGGCCCGCGGCTGCGTGACAGCCAGGTGTTTGGCTTCGAGATGTGGGCCAAGGAATACCGGGGTGACCTGGGCATTGCGCTGTCGGACGTGTACGGCATGAGCGCCTTCCTGCGCGACTTCGACCTGTATTTTTGCAAGCTGTTCGATGGCGCCCGCCATGACAGCGGCGACCCGTTTGCCTGGGGTGAACGCTTGCTGGACCACTACCGCAAGAACCGCGTGGACCCGCTGACCAAGACGCTGATCTTCAGCGATGCGCTCACCATCCCGCGCACCATCGAGCTGTACCAGCAGTTCCGGGGTCGCTGCCAGCTCGCGTTTGGTATCGGCACCAACCTGACCAATGACCTCGGCAGCCCGCCTGCCCATGAGCCCTTGCAGGTCGTCATCAAGATGACGCGCTGCAATGACCAGCCTGTGGCCAAGCTGTCGGACACGCCGGGTAAGGGGATGTGTGATGACGAGAAGTACCTGGCCTACCTGCGCCAGGTGTTTGATATCCCTTCGCCGGTGTGACCGTGCCCCGCAGGTGCCATGGCCCTGCGTCCCCTGATTTTTAGCAATGAGACGGAGACAAGAACCATGAAATTTTCGCGCGGGCTGGCAGTGGCCGGCCTACTGGCGGCGTTGCCGGGACTGGCACTGGCGGCCGATATTGATGGCAGTGCGTTGTCAGTGCTGTGGGGCGTGCCCTTTGCCGGCATTCTGCTGTCGATTGCCTTGATGCCGCTGTTGGCGCCCATCTTCTGGCACCACCACTTTGGTAAGGTCGCAGCCGGTTGGGCGCTGGCTTTTCTGGTGCCGTTTGCGCTGGTGTTTGGCCCGGGCGCGGCGGGCGCGAGTTTTGTGCACGCGCTGGTGGCCGAATACATTCCGTTCGTCATCCTGCTCACCGCGCTGTTTACCGTGGCAGGGGGCATCTACATCCGGGGCAACCTGCACGGCAGCCCGGCGCTCAATACGGCCATCCTCGCTATTGGCGCGGTGCTCGCCAGCGTCATGGGCACCACGGGAGCGTCGATGCTGCTCATCCGCCCGTTGATCCGCGCCAATGACAACCGCAAGCACACGGCGCATGTGGTGGTGTTTTTCATCTTCATCGTGTCCAACGCCGGGGGCTCGCTCACACCCTTGGGTGACCCGCCGCTGTTCCTGGGCTTCCTGAAAGGGGTGGACTTCTTCTGGACGGTGAGCCACATCTTCCCCGAGACCCTCTTTTTGGTGGGCTCGCTGCTGGCCATCTTCTTCGTGATGGATTCCTGGTACTACCACCGGCGCGAAGAGGTGCTCAGGGCCGACCCCACGCCCGACACCAAAGCCATCGGTTTTGACGGTAAGGCCAACTTTGCGCTGCTGGGCGTGGTGGTGGCGCTGGTGCTGCTCAGCGGCCTGTGGAAGTCGCAGGTGGCGTTCACCATCGCCGGGGCCGAGGTGGGGCTGCCCGGCATCGTGCGGGACGTGGGCCTGATCATCGTTGCGCTGGTGTCCCTGCGTATCACGCCCAAGCAGGTGCATGAAGACAACCAGTTCAGCTGGGGCCCCATGCAGGAAGTGGCCAAGCTGTTTGCGGGCATCTTCCTCACCATCATTCCGGTCATTGCCATGCTCAAAGCGGGCGTCAATGGCCCGTTTGGTGCCGTGGTGTCTGCCGTCACGCGGCCAGACGGCACACCCGACCCGGCCATGTACTTCTGGGCGTCCGGGCTGCTCAGCTCGTTCCTCGACAACGCGCCGACCTACCTGGTCTTCTTCAACACCGCCGGGGGCGCCCCGGCCGTGCTGATGACCACCCTGGCCCCCACGCTGGCCGCCATCTCGGCGGGCTCGGTGTTCATGGGCGCCAACAGCTACATCGGCAATGCGCCCAACATGATGGTCAAGGCCATTGCCGAAGACCGGGGCGTGAAGATGCCCAGCTTCTTCGGCTACATGCTGTGGTCGGGGGGCATTCTGGTGCCGCTCTTTATCGTCATGACTTTCATCTGGTTTAGATAGTGAACATCCCCCTGAGCGGCTGCGCCGCTTCCCCCTTCTCTCGCACCGCTGCGCGCTGCGGGAAGGGGGACGCCGCCCTCGCTGCAGGGCGGCCTTTGCTCGGCGGCCACTGGCTTGGACCACGCCAGTTTCATAGGCCGACGTGCGTTGCGAATAGTTTGGAGATTGAAGACTTATGAGCAAACCCCGCATCCTGGTCGCCCGCGCGATCTTTCCTGACATCGTGGAACGCCTGCGCGAGCACTTTGACGTGGAGGCCAACCCTGACGACGTGATCTGGACCCCGCAAGAGCTGGCTGCGCGCCTGGCCGACAAGGACGGGGTGCTGACCACCGGCAGCCAGCGCATCGATGCCGCACTGCTGGCCGCTGCGCCGCGCCTCAAGATCTGCGCCAACATGGCGGTGGGCTACAACAACTTTGACGTGGACGCCATGACGGCGGCTGGCGTGCTGGGCACCAACACGCCTGACGTGCTCACCGAGACCACCGCCGACTTCGGCTTTGCATTGCTGATGGCCACGGCCCGCCGCATGACCGAGAGCGAGCATTACCTGCGCGCCGGAAAGTGGACCAAGTGGAGCTATGACATGTTCGCGGGCAGCGACATCCACGGCAGCACGCTGGGCATCATCGGCATGGGCCGCATCGGACAGGGCATTGCCAAGCGCGGCGCGCACGGCTTTGGCATGAAGGTGGTCTATCACAACCGCTCGCGCCTGTCGCCCGCGCTGGAGGCCGAATGCAAGGCCACCTACGTAGGCAAGCATGAGTTGCTGCGCACCGCAGACCATGTGGTGCTGGTGGTGCCCTACACGGCAGCATCGCACCACACCATTGGCGCGGCCGAGCTGGCGCTGATGAAGCCCACGGCCACGCTCGTCAACATTGCGCGCGGCGGCATCGTGGACGATGCTGCGCTGGCGGTGGCCCTGCGCGAGCGTCGCATTGCGGCGGCGGGGCTGGATGTGTTTGAGGGTGAACCCAGCGTGCACCCCGACCTGCTGACAGTGCCCAACGTGGTGCTCACGCCGCACATTGCCAGCGCCACGGTGCCTACCCGGCGCGCCATGGCCAACCTGGCGGCGGATAACCTGATTGCCTTCTTTGACGGGCGGGGGCCGCTCACGCCGGTGAATCAGCCCTCCACCCTGCGCTGATGCGGGATTTTGGGCCCATTCGACCGGATGCGCTAGTCAATCATGCGCTGATAGCTATCAAAAACATAGTAAACCTTGGCCACTGACACACTTGTTCTCTTGGCGGCGCTGGCACTGGCGCTGGTCCTTCTCGTGGTGCTCTTGTTGCGCCGTCCCCGCGTGGACCTGCCGCCCGAGTGGCTGGCACGCCTGCAGTCGCTGGAGCAAACCACACAGGCGACGCAGATTGCAGTGGCCAAGAATGATGGCGCGCTGGACGGTATGGGGCAGCAGCTGCGTGGCTTTACCCAGACCACGCAGTCCACGCTGGAGACACTGCGCCATGCCGTGGACGAACGCCTGGCCCAGGCCGTGGCCGAATCCCGCAACGGCCGCGCCGAGCTGTTGGCTGCCTTTGGCGTATTCGAGGCGCGGCTGGAGCAGCGCCTCACGGCCCTGGATGCGGCCACGCGCCTCACTCTCGATTCGCTCAAGAGCGACACCCAGTCGCAGCTGGGAGTGATGTCGCAAGCGCTCAAGGACCAGCTCGAAGCCAACGGCTTTCAGATCAAGAACCAGTTTGCGGTGCTGCAAGACGCCGTGTCGCAGCAGCTTACCGGGCTGGTGCAGGGCAGCCAGCACAACGCCGAGCAGCTGCGCACCGCCCTCAACGAGCGCCTGGCCGCCATCCAGGCCGACAACGCCACCAAGCTCGAAGAAATGCGCCGCACGGTGGACGAAAAGCTGCACGCCACGCTGGAGCAGCGCCTGGGCGAGTCGTTCAAGCTGGTGAGCGACCGGCTCGAACTAGTGCACAAGGGCCTGGGCGAAATGCAGACCCTGGCGGGCAGCGTGGGCGACTTGAAGCGCGTGATGACCAACGTGAAGTCGCGCGGCACCTGGGGCGAAATGCAGCTGGGCGCCATCATCGACAACGTGCTCACGCCCGACCAGTTTGCGCGCAACGTCAAGACCGTGCCGGGCAGCGATGAGCTGGTGGAGTTTGCGATCCGCCTGCCCGGCAAGAGCGACGAGCATCCGGTGTGGCTGCCCATCGACTCCAAGTACCCCGTGGAGCAGTACCAGCGCCTGCTGGACGCGCAGGACGCGGCCGACAAGGCAGCCATTCAGTCGGCAGGCAATGCGTTCGAGACGTCGATCAAGCTGGAGGCCAAGAAGATCTTTGCCAAGTATGTGTCGCCCCCACACACCACCGACTTCGCCGTGCTCTACCTGCCCACCGAGGGGCTGTTTGCCGAGGTGATGCGCCGCCCCGGCCTGGTCGAATCCGTGCAGAACGAGTGCCGCGTGATGATCACCGGCCCGGCCAACCTGGCCGCCATGCTCAACAGCCTGCAAATGGGCTTCAAGACACTGGCGATCGAAAAGCGCTCGTCCGAGGTGTGGAGCCTCTTGGGCATGGTCAAGACCGAGTTCGCCAAGTTTGGCGACGTGGTCGAGGCCACCAAAAAGTCCATTGACGCCGCCGCCAAGAAGTTTGACGAGGTGGGGGTGCGCACCCGCGCCATCCAGCGCAAGCTGCGGGATGTGCAGGACCTGCCTGCGCCCGACACGGCCGTGCCGCTGGCAGGGGCGAGTCCATCGGCATTGCCTGGTTTGGATTCCGAGGACGACCTGCCGTGAACTGGGCCCTGGCGCGCCTGATTGCGGGGCAGATCTGCGTGCACGCCTGCATGGCGGGCATGCGACTGGCGGCGCCACTGCTGGCGCTGCGCGAGGGCCACAGTGCAGCAGCCGTGGGGGTGTTGCTGGCATTGTTCGCACTCACGCAGGTTTTTCTGGCCTTGCCCGCCGGGCGCTATGCAGACCGGCACGGCTTGAAGCGCCCCGTGGGCTACGCGGTGGCCCTTGCATCGGCAGGGGCTGCGCTGGCGCTGGTGTTCCCCGTCTTTCCGGTGTTGTGTGTGGCTGCGTTGATGACCGGTGGCGCCACCGGGGCTGCCACCATTGCACTGCAGCGCCATGTGGGGCGCGCTGCGCACGACGCCACGCAGCTCAAGCAGGTGTTCAGCTGGCTGGCCATCGGGCCTGCGGTGTCCAACTTCATCGGGCCTTTCTGCGCGGGGCTCATGATCGACAACGCGGGCAGTGCTGCGGGCAGTACCGAGGGCTATCGCGCCGCCTTTGCCCTGATGGCGGTGTTGCCCCTGCTCACCTGGTTCTGGGTGCGAGACACGGTAGAGCTACCGCCCGTGATTGCCGCCGCGGGCGGCCCCCCGCAGCGCGCGTGGGACTTGATGAACGAACCTCCGTTTCGCCGCTTGCTGCTGGTCAACTGGATCTTGTCCTCGTGCTGGGACGTGCACACATTCGTGGTCCCGCTGCTGGGGCACGAGCGGGGCCTGTCGGCGTCCGTCATTGGCTCCATCCTGGGGGCGTTTGCGATTGCCGCTGCCGTCATCCGCGTGCTCATGCCCATCGTGGCAGAGCGCCTGCGCGAACGGGTGGTGGTGGCGGGCGCCATGGTCGCTACGGCTGTGCTGTTTGGCGTCTACCCGCTGCTGCACAGCGCGCTGGCGATGGGCGCGTGTTCGGTGCTGCTCGGGTTTGCACTGGGCTCGGTGCAGCCCATGGTGATGAGCCTGCTGCACCAGATCACGCCGCCGGCCCGCCATGGCGAGGCGCTGGGCCTGCGGCTCATGGCCATCAACGCATCCAGCGTGCTCATGCCCATGCTTTTTGGCTCTGCGGGGGCCGTGATTGGGGTGGGA
>NZ_QAIM01000057.1:11130-15895 GCF_003061035.1 Acidovorax sp. HMWF018 | reverse complement strand
ATCAAGGCCCGGGGCGGCATGCACGAGGTGCTGGAGTTTGTCGAGGGGCTGGCGCTGCAGCATGGGCTGGTGCAGCCCGGCGGTGACTACCGAGCGCTGGCGACGCCGCAGGCGCGCGAGGTGCTGGGCCGCTACCAGGTGGCGGTGGGCTCCACCGGCAACCTGGGCATGAGCATCGGTGTGGTGGCATCGGCCCTGGGCTTTCAGGCCACGGTGCACATGTCGGCCGATGCCAAGGAGTGGAAGAAAGACCGCCTGCGCCAGCGTGGTGTGCAGGTGGTGGAACACACGGGCGACTACGAACGCGCCGTGGCCGCAGGCCGTGCCGAGGCGGCCAGCAACCCGCTGTGCCACTTTGTGGACGACGAGCAATCGTTCTCGCTGCTGCTGGGCTACAGCGCAGCGGCGCTGCACCTGCAAAAGCAACTGGCCGAGCAGGGCGTGGCGGTGGATGCCGAGCACCCGCTCATCGTTTACCTGCCGTGTGGCGTGGGTGGTGCGCCAGCGGGCATCACCTTTGGCCTGCGGCAGGTGCTGGGGCCGCATGTGCACTGCTTTTTTGCGGAGCCGGTGCAGTCGCCGTGCTTCATGGTGCAGATGATGGCCGATGCAACGCAAGGTGTGGGGCAGCACCCCTCGGTCTACGACTGGGGCCTGACCAACCGCACCGAGGCCGATGGCCTGGCGGTGCCGCGCGCGTCGCTGTTGGCGGCCGAACTGATGCGTCCGCTGCTGTCGGGCGTGTTCACTGTGGCCGACGACACCCTGTTTGCACACTTGGTGCGGGTGCTGGACGCCTTGGGCGAGCGCATCGAGCCCTCGGCTGCCGCAGGCTTCAGCGGCCCGGCGATGTTGACGGGCACCACGGCAGGGCAGGCCTGGCTGCGCAGCACGGGCATTGAGGCCGTGTTGCACCAGGCCACCCACCTGGTGTGGACCACGGGCGGCCTGCTGGTGCCCGATGCGCAGTACCAGGGCTTTGTGCAGCGCGGGCGGGCCGTGCTGGCTGCGCAGGCCTGATGGCCCGCCACCTTCTTTCCTCTTTTTTTCTTTTCACTTTTTTTATCTGGAGCCACGCCATGAACCGCAAGCAACTGCTTTTGTCTGCCGTCTTCTGTGCCGCCCTGGGGGCCACTGCGTGGACTCCGGCCATGGCGCAGGAGGCTGCGTTCCCCACCAAGCCGATCACGCTGGTGATTCCGTTCCCGCCCGGCGGCGCCACCGATGTGCTGGGGCGGCTGATTGGCAAAAAGCTGGGCGACAAGCTGGGCCAGAGCGTGGTGATCGACAACCGCGCGGGGGCGGGCACGGTGATCGGTGCGACGTCGGTGGCGCGGGCGGCGCCGGATGGCTACACGCTGCTCATGAGTTCGGGCACCACCTTCACCGTCAACCCCGCCGTGCGCGCCAAGCTTCCGTACGACCCGGTCAAGAGCTTTGAGCCCATTGGCATCACGGGCCGCACGGGGTTGATTCTGCTGGCAAACAAGGATGTGCCAGCCAGCGACCTGAAGCAGTTCGTGGCCCTGGTGAAGGCGGCGCCCGACAAGTATTCGTATGGCTCGTTCGGCACGGGCACCACCTCGCAGTTTGCAGGCGAGATGTTCTTCCACGCGGCGGGTCTCAAGATCCAGCATGTGCCGTACAAGGGCAGCGCGCCTGCGATGACCGACCTGCTCGGCGGGCAGATCCCGTTCACGGTGGACACCGTGTCGGCCGCGCTGCCGCAGCTCAAGGACGGCAAGATCAAAGCCATTGCGGTGACCTCTGGCAAACGCTCGGCCCTGCTGCCCAAGGTGCCTACGCTGGCGGAGAGTGGCTACCCCGGCCTGGAGATGGACACCTGGCTGGCCATGGTGGCGCCCCGTGGCCTGCCGCCGGCCGTGAAGTCACGCCTGGAGCTGGCGCTGGCCCAGGTGGTGTCGGACCCCGAAACGCGTGACAAGATGATCGCGGTGGGGTTCGAGCCGTCCTATGCTTCGTCCAAGGTGTTGGCCGAGCTGATCGACAAGGAGCTGCCGCTGATGCGCGCCATTGCACAGCGCGCAGCCATCACCGCAGACTGAACCCGTGTGACCAGAACAAGGAGACAAGCCCGAGATGACCACAACAAGCCCCCAAGCCCTGGTTGAGCTGACCGCCAACGAACTGCGCCATCACATCGGCACGCGCGAGATTTCGCCGGTGGAGCTGCTCGACGCCTGCATTGCCCGCATCGAGGCGGTGAACCCGCATGTGAATGCCGTCACCGCCACCTGCTACGACCGCGCCCGCACCGAGGCCAAAGCGGCCGAGCAAGCCGTGCTGCGCGGCGAACCACTGGGCCTGCTGCATGGCCTGCCCATGGGCGTGAAGGACCTGGAGGCCACGGCGGGCTTGCTGACCACCTATGGATCGCAGATCTACCGCGAGCACATTCCGGCCGAGGACAACGTGCTGGTGGCGCGCCTGCGCGCAGCGGGCGCCATCGTCACGGGCAAGACCAACATCCCCGAGATGGGGGCAGGCGCCAATTCGCGCAACACCGTGTGGGGCGCTACGGGCAATCCGTTCAACCCCAACCTGAACGCTGGGGGCTCGTCAGGCGGCTCGGCCGCTGCGCTGGCGTGCGACATGCTGCCGGTGTGTACGGGCTCGGACACGGGTGGGTCGCTGCGCATTCCTGCATCCATCTGCGGCGTGGTGGGCTTCCGGCCCTCGCCCGGCGTGGTGCCCAGCTCGCGCAAGCTGCTGGGCTGGACGCCGATTTCGGTGGTCGGCCCCATGGGCCGCACGGTGGAAGAGGCCTGCCTGCAGCTGGCAGCATCGGCGGGCATGTCGGCTGGCGACCCGCTGAGCTACCCACTGGACCCGATGGGCTTCCTTCTGCCCGAAGCCGTGGACCTGAGCCGCCTGCGCGTGGCTTATACCGAGGACTTTGGTGCCTGCGCTGTGGACAACGGTATTCGCGCCGTGTTCCGCCGCAAGGTACAGGCCATGAAGCACCTGTTTGCGCGTTGCGACGCCATCGACGTCGACCTGGGCGATGTGCACCGCTGCTTTGACGTGCTGCGCGCCGAGGCCTTTGTGGCCAGCACGCGCGAGGCCTACGAGCGCGACCCCGCCAGCCTGGGCCCCAACACCCGCGCTAACTACGAAATGGGCGCCGCCATGACGCTGCTCGACAGCGCCTGGGCGCAGGCCGAGCAGACACGCATTCTGGCGCGGTTCCAGAAGCTGTACGAGGGGTACGACGTGATCCTGGCGCCCACCACGCCGGTGTCGCCGTTTGCGTGGACCGAGCTTTTCGCCAGCCGTATCAACGGCGAGCCGCAGGCCAACTACTACCGATGGCTGGCGCTGACTTATGTGACCACGCTCACTACCCACCCGGCGCTGAGCTTGCCGTGCGGACTGGACGACGCCGGGATGCCGTTTGGCCTGCAGATCGTGGGGCGCTTCCGTGCCGACCGCCACACGCTGGGCGTGGGGCATGCGCTGGAGCAGGCGTTCAAGGGCATTGCCGGGCTGGCGCGCCCACGGCCCGACATCGCCAAGCTGATGCAAACCAATGCCGAACCCGCGCTGACCTCCATCGTGACCGTGGCACCCGACCCCCGCGATGCCCGCAGCCTGCCGCGTGACGACCGTGCGGCATCGGCAGCGCAGGTGTCGGCCGTTTGAGCAGGAGGAGCAGATGCAAACCGTAGACACCATCGTCATCGGCGCAGGTATTGCCGGGGCCTCCGTGGCCTGGCAACTGGTGCAGCCCGGCGCCGCAGGGCAGAGCGCCAGCGTGCTGCTGCTGGAGCGCGAATCGCAGCCCGGCTATCACACCACCGGCCGCTCGGCCGCGCTGTACATGGCGACCTATGGCACGCCCAACATCCAGGCGCTGACCCGGGCGAGCCGCGCGTTTTACGACGCGCCGCCGGCGGAGTTTGGCGCTGACCCCATCCTCTCGCCCCGGGGCGTGGTCTATGTGGCCGGACCGGACCAGCTGGACCTGCTCAAGCAGACCTACGACGAAGCACATGCCACCTCGCCCAATGTGCAATGGGTGGACAAGGCCGAGCTGCTGGCGATGCTGCCCTGCCTCAAACCCGAGGCTGTGGCAGCCGGCATGAGCGAGCCCGAGGCGGCCGATATTGATGTGAACGCCCTGCACCAGGGCTACCTCCGTGGCCTGCGCCAGCATGGCGGCCAGGTGCTGACGAACGCCGAGGTCATGGCCGTGCGCCGCGAAGGTGATGTATGGCAAGTGACGCTGGCCGATGGGCGGGTGTTTGCTGCCCCCACCATCGTCAATGCTGCGGGTGCCTGGGCCGATGTGGTGGCGGGCCTGGCCGGGGTGCCACCCATCGGGCTGGAGCCGCGCCGCCGCACGGCATTCACCTTCCCGGTGCCTGAGGGCATGGATGCCACCCATTGGCCAGCCGTGATTGGCATCGACGAGAGCTTTTACTTCAAGCCCGACGCGGGGCAACTACTGGGCTCACCGGCCAATGCCGACCCTACACATCCGCACGATGTGGTGCCGGAAGAGCTCGACGTGGCCACCGGGATTTATCACATCGAGGAAATGACCCGCTTCCAGATCCGCCGGCCGTCGCACACCTGGGCCGGGCTGCGCTCCTTCGTGTCGGATGGCGACATGGTGATCGGCTGGGACAATCACGTGCCCGGCTTCTTTTGGCTGGCCGGGCAGGGCGGGTATGGGATTCAGAGCGCGGCGGGCGCCTCGTTGCTGGCGCGGCAACTGTTGCGGGGCGAGCCTCTGGCCGAG
>NZ_QAIM01000057.1:0-11120 GCF_003061035.1 Acidovorax sp. HMWF018 | reverse complement strand
GGCTGTCGCCTGCGCGTTTGCGCTGAGGTGCCCAGACGGGAGGGGCTTAGCCTATCAGGCGAAGGTGTTGACGTTGGTGCCCAGTGCGCCGCTGGTGGCCAGCTGGGGTTGGGGCATGGACTGCTGCATGGCGTCGATCATGGTGGCGGCCGATACCGCCTGCATATCCAGCGCCTTTTTCAGTACCACCATGTTCAAGGCGTCCGATGTCTTGGCGCTGGCCAGGTTGGTAGCGGTGTTGACGATGCTGTTGGTCAGGGCGACGTCCATGGTGACTCCTCGGGGCAATGGGGGGTTATCGGCGCGGCAGAACGCGGCTTGAGCGTTGTTACATGTTCAGCGGTCGTGGACCTGCCCTGTAGTGCTCCGCCTAGTCCAGCGCGGGTACCCCAAGGGCTGGGCAGGCGGCCAGGTCGGAGGCGTGGGTGTGTGGCAGCTGGCGGGCTGCGTCGCGCAAGGCGGTGCGCAGGCCTTCTTCCAGCGTGGGGTGATAGAAGGGCATGCCCAAGAGGTCGTGCACTGTCAGTTGCTGCTGCACGGCCAAGGCCAGCAGGTGCGCCAGGTGCTCGCCGTCAGGGGTGCACAGCTCGGCGCCCAGCAGGCGACCACTGGCATGGTCTGCATAGACGCACAGGCGTCCATGGTTGCGCTGGGCGGTGCGGGCACGGCCCTGGTTTGTGTAGCTGGCGGTGCCGGTGACGGTGCTGTGCGCGTCCATGTCGGCCACGCGCGGTCCCACCACGGCCACGTTGGGGTCGGCGAACACGATGGACAGCAAGGTGCGGCGTCGAAAGCGCGTGGGATTGGGGGCCAGGGCGTTCAGGCCTGCAATATGGCCTTCATCGGCCGCCTCGTGCAACAACGGGGTGTGGGTGTTGGCGTCACCCGCCAGAAACACCGGCAAATTGCCAATTTGCTGGGTTTGTGGGTCTACGGTGGGCAGGCCGCGCGCATCCAGCGGTACGCCCAGTGTCTCCAGTCCCAGGTGCTCAATGTTGGGCACCCGGCCCATGGCAGCGATGACCTGGTCCACTACCACGCGGTTGGCGCCGCTGGCGACTTCAATGCCTCCAGGCACTTCGCGCAGCTGCGCCTCGGCGCCCATGTGCAGCACCATGTCCTGCTTGAGCAGGGCCGCCAGCTCGGCATTCAGCGTTGGGTCGCTCAAGCCAGCCAGCGTGTGGCCAGTGGTGAACGCAGCCACCTGCAGGCCCAGCCGCGCGAGCGCTTGCGATAGCTCCACTCCAATCGGGCCCATGCCGATCACTGCGATGCGGGGGCCTAGGGTCGGTTGTTCGAACAAGGTGTCGGTGGTGAGCATGCGGTCGCCAAACGCCAGCCATGCCTCGGGCAAACGGGGGCGTGATCCCGTGGCGATGATGATGCTGCGCGTGGCGTAAGCCGTGCCATCAATGTCCACCGAACGCGGCCCCAGCAGCGTGGCGCGCCCTGACACCTGGTTGCTGCCCAGGTCATTGGTGGCTTTGAGGGCGCCCGCCACGAAGTCGTCGCGCAGTGCGCGCACGCGCTGGAGCACGGAAGGCAGGTCCGCGGTCAATGCACTGGCGCCCCGAAGGCCAAATGCTTCAAAGGTGTGGCGACGGTGGAAGGCGTTGGCCGCCTCGATCAGCGCTTTGGACGGCATGCAGCCCACGCGGGCGCAGGTAGTGCCCCAGGGGCCTTCATTGACAATGAGGTAGCGGTCGGTGCGCTTGCGCACTTCACGCAGCGCGGCCAGGCCCGCCGTACCTGCGCCAATGATGATGGTGTCGAGCGGTTGGGCCATGGGGCTTTCTCGGAGTCTGAAAACCTGGAGTGTGACGCGCGAACCGCCGCAACGTTGTAGGCGCACAGGCCGTTTCAGTGAGGCCGCTGAGAGCGCTTGCACGCATGTGAAAACCGAGCTTGTTGCCCTTTGCGGGCCGGGTCTCGGCGTCCGGTCAGGCCCCGGGGTCCGTCCAGCCCACACGGCCTTGCCCGTGGTCGTTGATGCGTTGGACAAAAGGGGCGGCTTGCGTCTGGGGCAGGCGCAGCTGCAAGGTGACCAGCGTGCCATGCTGCACGTCCACCAATTCGGCGCCAGCAGCTTCAATTTCGCGGCGCAGCAGGCCTTCCAGGGCATAGGGCACCTGGCACTGCAACAGGGCCATGCGCTGCAGCGTGACCTTGGGGGCCGTCAGCAGTGCCTGGGCAACGGTGTCGGTGTAGGCGCGCACCAGGCCGCCCGCGCCCAGCTTGACGCCGCCAAAGTAGCGCACCACCGTGGCCAGCACGCCTTCCAGGTCCTGGTGGCGCAACACGTCCAGCATAGGGCGGCCGGCGGTGCCGCCGGGCTCGCCGTCGTCCACCGCAGCCGACTGTCCGCCCGCCAGTAGCGCCCAGCAGATATGGGCTGCGCCAGGGTGCTGATTCCACAGCGCATCCACTGCCGCCTGCGCGCTAGCGCGGTCGGCCATGGGCTGCACGCAGCCGATGAAGCGGCTTTTCTTGATGATGAGTTCGCTGTGCGCCGGGGCAGCCAGAGTCTGGGGCATGGGGCAGCGAGTGTACGGCGAGCGCTTTGGGTGCCAGCAGGGGGCCGTGTGTGACGGAAGTCACAGCACGGACCCTGAAGGGTGTGGATCGGCACAAATCGCGTTGGGAATGTGCGTTCTGTCACACATGCCATAGGCGTGCGTTCCTACACTGCGGACATGTTGCTGTGGACTACGCTGTTGCTACGCATTTGAAAGCACTCGGGCCATCAGAAAAGGAACCGCCATGTTTGCCACTTCGCTCCCTGCACCTTTGCCTACCTCCCTCGCCGGCCATCTGTTTGGCCGTTTCATCTCTTCCGCGGTCTCCCAGGCATCGGGCGCCAGCTCGGTGGCATCGACCGGCGCGATGCCAAACGCAGTGGAAGAGCACGACGAAGAGATGCCGGACCTGGCGCAGCGCGTGCGGGAAATCGGTGAGTGGTGATACGGCGTGCTGCGTAACGTAACAAGCCACGCAGCGTCCCTTCAGCCGGTGTTGCCCACGCAATCGTCTACTGCGCCCAGGTCGCGTGCCATGAGCACACTGGTGTAGTTGGTCAAAGGGCGCCAGTCGCACTCGCCGACCACCCGGTAACCCCAGGATTCATACATCGCTATCAAGGCCGTGGCCGGTTGCGCAGTGTCCAGCGCCATCACCCGGGCGCCCGCTCTGCGGGCATAGTCCAGGGCATAGGCGTGCAGCTGTGTGCTGTAACCCCGGCCTTTGGCGTCAGGGGTAATGCAGAACTGGCACAAAGACCACACCGAAGGGTCGCGGTACAGCGGCACCGAGGATTCGGGTTGCGGCGGTCGCAGCGTGACAGTGCCCACATAGTCTTCGCCGTCCAGCATCACCAACCCCGTGCCTGAAGCAAACCGCTTCGCCGTATCTTCCACAGACTGGTGGGTGCCCCAGTAGCGCAGACCCCGCAGCGCGTGGGGTGCATAGGCGCAGTGGATGAGGGTGGTCAGGCGTGCGAGGTCATCGTCGGCCGTGACCGGGCGAATCAAAAGCGAATCGGACAAAGTCATCGAGATACTCCGTGGCCTCGCGTTGAAGGCCGCTGGTCGGGCAGCGGGTCGTGTTGCCTCATTTCAAAGCTCTAGCTCCCAGGTCTCTCCCACCAATTGCTGACCAAAGCCTTCGTAGGGCTCGGTCTTGACCAGCCGAAAACCGCGCTGACCGTAGATGCCACGCGCAGCTGTGAGGCAGCTGTTGGTCCATAGAACCATCTTTTTGTAACCTTTTGCACGCGCAAAGGCAATGCATTCGTCGGTGAGGCGGGCGCCCAGGCCGAGGCCCCTGGCTTTGGGGCTGAGGATGAGCATGCGCAGCTGCGCCGTGGTGGCCGATTTGCGCACCACAAACACCGAGCCCACGCGCTCGCCATCCAGCTCGGCGATCCAGGCTTTCTCCCATGCGGGCTGGAACTTGCGCAAGAACTGCGCTGCGATGTCTGCCACCAAGGCCTCAAAACGGTTGTCCCAGCCGTACTCGCGCCCATAGATCTCGCCATGCTGCTGCACTACCCAGCCCATGTCGCCTGGCAAAGGGTCGCGCAGGACGGCGATTCGGGTGCCATCCGCCGCGTTGGAGGGGGAGGACAGCAGGGTTTCGATCCGTTCCATGGCCTCCACGACCTCCTGGCGCCGAGCCGGGGGCAAGGGGGCGAGCAGTGCGGCAGCTTCGTCGCGCGAACGCTGCTGCAGCGGCTCGAACGCCTCGCGTCCGGCAGTGGTGAGCGTGACCAGGCTTTGCCGCGCGTCCTTGGTGTTGGCATGCCGTTCTATCCACCCGGCCTGCTCAAAACGCCGCAATATCCTGCTCATGTACCCGCCGTCCAGCCCCAGTTCCCGCGCGAGTTCGCTGGCCACAGGGGCCTCGCGATGGGCCAGCTCGTAGAGCACGCGCACGTCAGTCAGCGATAGGTTGCTACCCAGGTACGGGTCCAGCACGCCAATGCGGCGGGTGATGAAGCGGTTGAACCGGCGCACGGCTTTCACCGCGCTCGCAGGCACGGGGACGGACTCGGGAAGGGTAGAGGTGTTGTCGCTCATGAATGCCTCTGTCAGTTAATTAATTGGCAAAAGCAAGTATATGCCTGACGGCCATCAAGCCTGTAACAGTGAGGGGCAAGGGCTGCCAAGGCGACAAAAACCGTCCGCCAACGTAAAATCACGGGTTATCCACCACAGACGCGCCCCACGAAGGCCCCCATCGCACCGGGGGCGGCCGCGACCCCCTTTGCATGAACGCCCCCGTTGACGTCTCCTTTTTTGCGCGCGCCGCAAAGCCCTTGACCAGCTACCGTCCGTACTGGGCCAAGCGCTTTGGTACGGCACCGTTCCTGCCGATGAGCCGCGCCGAGATGGAGAAACTGGGCTGGGACAGCTGCGACATCATCCTGGTGACGGGCGACGCGTATGTGGACCACCCGAGCTTTGGCATGGCCGTGATCGGCCGCACGCTGGAGGCGCAGGGCTTTCGCGTGGGCATCATCGCCCAGCCCGACTGGCAGAGCGCCGAGCCCTTCAAAGCGCTAGGCAAGCCCAACCTGTTCTGGGGCGTGACGGCGGGCAACATGGATTCGATGATCAACCGGTACACCGCCGACCGGAAGATCCGCAGCGATGACGCCTACACCCCCGGCGACGTGGGCGGCAAGCGCCCCGATCGTGCGGCCATCGTCTACAGCCAGCGCTGCCGCGAGGCCTACAAGGACGTGCCCATCATCCTGGGCGGCATTGAAGGCAGCCTGCGCCGCATTGCGCATTACGACTACTGGAGCGACAAGGTGCGCCGCTCCATCGTGGTGGACAGCAAGTGCGATCTGCTGCTGTACGGGAACGCCGAGCGTGCGCTTGTTGAAGTGGCCCACCGCATCGCAGCGCGTGAACCGGTGGAGCAGATCACCGATGTGCGCGGCACGGCCTTTGTGCGCCGACCGGACGACGAGAGCGGCAAGGGCTGGTTCGAGATCGACTCCACCACGGTGGACGAGCCCGGCCGCGTAGAGGCGCACATCAACCCGTACATGACCACCAGCGAGCAGGCTGCGGCTCAAGGCAGCACCTGCAGCAAAGAGGATGGGAGTGCTACTGATTCTGTAGCGGGCACCGCAAATAGGACCAGCGCTACCGGCCAAAACAGCCCCAACCCTGCCATTCAGCCGATCCAGTTTGTTGCCAATCCGGCGCTCAAGGCCAAGCTCAAGGTGCCCCCGCGCGAGAAGAGCGTGATCCGCCTGCCCAGCTACGAGCAGGTGAAAAGCGACCCCGTGCTCTACGCCCACGCCAACCGCGTGCTGCACTTGGAGACCAACCCTGGCAACGCGCGTGCATTGGTGCAGGCCCACGGCGAGGGTGTGACGGCGCGTGACGTGTGGATCAACCCGCCCCCCATCCCGCTGACCACGGCTGAGATGGACTACGTGTTCGACCTGCCTTACGCGCGTGGCCCGCACCCCAGCTACGCCGACGAAAACGGCAGTCATGACGGCGCGACCAAGATCCCCGCGTGGGAGATGATCCGGTTCTCCATCAACATCATGCGCGGCTGCTTTGGCGGCTGCACCTTTTGCTCCATCACCGAGCACGAGGGCCGCATCATCCAGAGCCGATCGGAAGATTCGATCATCCAGGAGATCGAGGACATCCGCGACAAGGTCAAGGGCTTCACAGGCACCATCAGCGACCTGGGTGGCCCCACGGCCAACATGTACCGCCTGGGCTGCCGCAGCCCCGAGATCGAGGCCGCCTGCCGCAAGCCCAGCTGCGTATACCCCGGCATCTGCCAGAACCTCACCACCGACCACGGCCCGCTGATCAAGATCTACCGCCGTGGCCGCGCGCTCAAGGGCATCAAGAAGATCCTCATCGGATCGGGCCTGCGCTATGACCTGGCGGTGAAATCGCCCGAGTACGTGAAGGAGCTGGTACAGCACCACGTGGGAGGCTACCTCAAGATCGCGCCCGAACACACCGAGCAGGGCCCGCTCACCAAGATGATGAAGCCGGGCATCGGCAGCTATGACAAGTTCAAGCAGATGTTTGAGAAGTTCAGCGAAGAGGCGGGCAAGAAGCAGTTCCTGATCCCGTACTTCATCGCCGCGCACCCAGGCACCAGTGACGAGGACATGATGAACCTCGCCATCTGGCTGAAGAAGAACGGCTTCCGCGCCGACCAGGTGCAGACCTTCTACCCCAGCCCCATGGCCACGGCTACGGCCATGTACCACTCGGGCCGCAACACGCTGACCCGCGTGCGCCGCGAAATGCGCGATGTGGATGAAGAGTCTGTGGACATCGTGCGCGGCGAAAAGCGCCGCCGTCTGCACAAGGCCTTCCTGCGCTACCACGACCCGAACAACTGGCCGCTGCTGCGCGATGCGCTCAAGGCCATGGGCCGGGCGGACCTGATCGGCAACGGCAAGCACCACCTGATCCCGACCTTCCAGCCGCTCACCGACGGTGGTTACCAGAGCGCGCGGCGCAAGAACTCGACCCCGACGGGGGCCAAGCCCGCCGTGGCACCGGCGTCGCGCACGGTGCAGCAGCCCACCAAGGGGCGCATCCTGACCCAGCACACGGGCCTGCCACCGCGCGTGACCGGGGGCGCGGCCAAGCCGGCTGCTGGCGGCAAACCGTTCAAGAAAGCGCGATAGTCCGCTGCCTGCTTGCTTGCTTGCTTGCGTGGCGTGGCGTGGCGTGGCGTGGCGTGGCGTGGCGTGGCGGGCAGGGCGTCCATCTGCCCATTGCATCTGCAGGCTGAAACGGGGCGCTGGCATGCCGCGCCAACGGCATCGGTGGGGTGGCGGGACTCAGGCGCGTCAGGCCCGCGCGGTGGTCAGGCGGTGGTGTAGTCCCTTGCCAGACATTCCGACAGCGGCACGGGCTTTGCCACCGCATAGCCTTGGGCGTAGTTCACGCCGATGAGTCGCAACGCATCAACGGTGGCGTCGGACTCGGCGAACTCGGCAATCGTCTGCTTGCCCATCACATGGCCGATGCGGTGGATCATTTCCACCATGGCACGGTTGGTGGGGTCTTGCAGAAGGTCTTTCACGAAAGCGCCGTCGATCTTGAGGTAGTTCACCGGCAGGTGCTTGAGGTAGGTGAAGGACGACATGCCCGCGCCGAAGTCATCGAGCGCGAACCGGCAGCCCAGTTGCTGCAGCTCCTTCATCAGGCGCACTGCGTTGGGCAGGTGCGATATCGCGCTGGTCTCGGTGATCTCGAAGCACAGCAGCGCGGGGTCCAGCCCGGATTCGGTGAGCGTGGTACGGATGTATTTGAGCAGGCTGTCGTCGCCCAGGCTGGTGCCCGAGAGGTTGATGGCGCAGGTGTGCAGCGGCTGGGCGCCCGGGGTGCGCTGGTGCTGCGCCAGCGCCTGCAGTGTGTGGCGGATCACCCAGCGGTCGATGGACGGCATCATCCCGTAGTGCTCGGCGGCCGGGATGAAGGTGCCGGGCGCCACCAGCTGGCCGTTTTCCTCCTCGCGCAGGCGCAGCAGCACCTCCATGTGCAGGCCTTCATCACCGGTGCCTTGCAGCGCGCGGATGGTCTGCGCGTACAGCTGGAAACGGTTGTGCTCCAGCGCCAGGCGCAGGCGCCGCACCCAGTCCATGTCGCCTTCGCGCCGGGTCATCTCGATGTCTTCGGGCTGGTAGATGAACACCCTGTTGCGCCCACCTTCCTTGGCACGGTAGCAGGCCATGTCGGCCACGCGCATGGCCTCCTGGATGGAGGTGAGCGCTGGGATGAGCTGCACCATGCCGATGGAGAGGCCCGTGCTGAGCTGCTGGCCTTCCCAGGCCAGGCGCAGGTCCTGGCCAGCCTGGCGCAATTGCTCTGCAATGCGCGCCGAGGGGCCAACGGGGCAGTCCTTGAGCAGGATGCCGAATTCGTCGCCGCCCAGCCGTGCCAGGGTGTCCCCTTCGCGCAGGTGGCTTTGCAGCATGCGACAGACCTCCCGCAGCATCTCGTCGCCGGCCTGGTGGCCGCAGGTGTCGTTGATTAGCTTGAACTGGTCCATGTCCACGTAGAGCAGCGAGCCCTCACGGCCCGGCTGGCGCGGGTGGCTGAGCAGGGCTTCAAGCCGGTGCTCGAACTCGCGGCGGTTCACCAGGCCCGTCAGCGCATCATGGCTGGCCTGCCACGAGAGCTGCTCTACATAGTGCTGCTCGCGCGTGACGTCGTGCAGCGCCAACACCGCCCCGGTCAGCACACCCCGGTGCCGGATGGGAGAGCCCACCAGCCTCACCGGAACGATGCTCTGGTCCGGTCGCACCAGGGTGCGGTGGATGTTGCCCTTGGCGGCACCATCGCTGCGCAGCAGCGTCTGCACCAGGGCGTCGGCCGACAGGGGTGGTGCATCACCTTCGAAGACCAGCAACTGCGCCAGAGGTTGCCCGGTGGCCAGGGCGGCCGGGCGGGCCAGCAAGGTTTCTGCGGCAGGATTCATGTAGGTGACCTCGCCGTGGATGTTGGTCGTCACCACGGCATCGCCAATGGCGGCCAGCGTGGTGCGCGCCAGTTCCCGCTCGACCTCTAGGGCGCGCTCCGCGTTCTGGCGCTGGGCCAGCAACTTGTGCGTGTGCCACAGGGTCAGAAGAATCAGCACCAGGGCGATGCCCATGTTGGTCCACATCAGCAGGAGCACGATGTGGCGCGAGCTTTCGCCCAGGGCGTCGCTGAAGTTCCGGGCCGCCGGGGTCACGCCCGCGTTGATCTCGCGGATGGTGTTCTGCCACCGTTCGCGCGTGGGGGCGTCCGCCGTGCCGGCGGTGTTGCGCTGGTGGATCTCGTGCGACAGCTCGCGCAGCGCACGGATGTACTCGTCGCCCACCAGCCATTGGTCTACCGGCTTCTTCACCAGATCAAAGCCGTCAAAGTAGCGCAGCAGCCAGATCAGGCCGTCAATGTCATCGGGGTGGTTGCCACCGCGCAGAAAGCCGTCACGCGCCACATCCGTCTGCACCTGGCCTGGCTCCAGGGCCAGCCGGGCCGCCCGGTCGCCCAGCGGGATCTCCATGGCGCGGGTGAACCCTTCAAAGGCCTGGGGGGAGCCGGTGATGGCGTACTGGTTCAGAAAATAGATGGCGTCTTTCTGGCCTTTGGTCCATAGGCTTTCGCCTGCGACGAAGGCACGCACTGTGGACAAGATATACAGGCTGGCCGTGGCGCACACCGCCAGCAGCAACACCATGGTGATGAAAGGCCAGGTCACCCGCAACGTCAACGGCACAGGCCTTCGCTCGACCGGCTGCAATACATCCATGGATGGGTCCCTCGCCTCGTGCCAAGCTTGCTTGCGCCAGTGATGCCTGGTGGCCCCATCCGGCGCGCCCTCATCAGTGTGTCCGCATGCTCCATCAATGCCCGCGGTCCAGGGTTGTCCTGGAACGGGTGGCTGATTCGGCGGTGCGGTGCTTCCGACCCACTATATAGAGATCAACTTGCCAGCGCATGCAAAGTTTGGCAACCCCTTGTGCCTGCGGGGAATGGCCGCCATGCCGATGCGCACCCGCACCTGAACCTGCGCGCGGCGGGCCATCGCTGGCTCCGCCCAGGTGTTGCCCGGCCTGACAGAAGCCGGTGTTTACGGCGCCGCAGCGTGGGTGCCCACCAGCACGGACTGCGGGCCATCGTCTGCGGGCTGCGAGATCAGGTCTTCGATGATGAAGGTGCGGTAATAAAACGCCGTGACCGCGCCTTCGGGGGCAATCGCTGCCACCAGCGTGTCGGTGTCGTCCTTGTCGTTCACTGCGATCAGAATGCCGTGGTGGCCGGAGCCCGCCAGGTCGGCAATGCGCCGCACCATGTCGCCTTCGGCGCCCACAGATGGCAGCGGCGCATCTGCAGTGCCCAGGGTGTGCACAATTTCTTGCAGGATGACTTCGGGGCTGGCATAGGCGACATCGCCCTGATGGCCTGCTGCCTGCAATGCGAGTGCGGCCTGGCGCGCGCAGTCCTCGTCGGGGAACAGCGCAAACACCTGGCCGGTGGGGTAGAAAACGCCGCCCATGGTGGTCATGGTGGAATCAAGGACGAGGGGTTTCATGGGCATCTCCCGAAGTGTTTCAGACCTTTGGGATTGAAACCGGGCCTCCCGGCGCGCTGTGTAGGCCAGCGGGCCATCTGTGCGTCAGCCCGCTTTGCGTTGCAGGTGGCTGGGTAACAAGAATATGTGCCAAAAGCGCTTGGTGCGCTAGTGCTTCATGGGTTGATTGCTATCAATTTATTAGTTTTTGACCGCATCTGCTAGCCCAGCCATCCGCCCAGCCAGGCCCCCAGCGCCGCGCAATGCAGCACCACCGTTGCCCAATACACCGCGCGAAACTCCGCCTTGCGGGATTTGTGCCGCAGCCACTGCTGGGCCCACCATGCGCCGGGCCAGCCGCCTGCAAGGCTCAGAAGGTGCAGGTGGCTTTCCTTGGTGCGCCACCGGCCGTTTTGCGCGGCGCTTTTGTCGATGGCGTAGACCAGAAAGGTCAGGAGATTGACGGCGACCGCCGCGCCCAGCACCCACCACGGTAATCGGCCTGCCCAGAGGCCCCAGGCCAGCAGCCCCGCCCAGCCGAGCATGAGTAGCCGTATCAGCGC
>NZ_QAIM01000512.1:4855-20912 GCF_003061035.1 Acidovorax sp. HMWF018 | reverse complement strand
TGTAATTGCCAGAGGCTCCATGCGGACCGCATGAGGGCTTTGTGAAAATTGCCAATGCAAAAGGCCGGGGCCCTGTGAGGGGCCCCGGCCTTTTTTGTGATGCCACTCCACTACAGGGGTGGCTCAAATGCTTATGGGATCAGCTTGACGCCGGTCTTGGCCTGCAGGGCCTCAAAAGTCACGCCGCGAGCCAGCTCCACCACCTTCAGGCCCTGGGGCGTCACGTCCATGACGGCCAGGTCGGTGATGATGCGATCCACCACACCCACGCCCGTGAGGGGCAGCGTGCACTGGGGCAGGATCTTCAGGTCTTCGGTGCCATCCTTCTTGCGCGCAACATGCTCCATGAGCACGATCACGCGCTTGACGCCAGCCACCAGGTCCATCGCGCCACCCATGCCCTTGACCATCTTGCCGGGGATCATCCAGTTGGCCAGGTCGCCCTTTTCGCTGACCTGCATGGCGCCCAAGATCGACAGGTTGATCTTGCCGCCACGGATCATGGCAAACGACTGGTCGCTGCCAAAGATGGACGAGCCCTTGATGGTCGTCACCGTCTGCTTGCCGGCATTGATCAGGTCGGCATCCACTTCGTCTTCGGTGGGAAACGGGCCGATACCCAGCATGCCGTTTTCGGACTGCAGCCACACCTCTTTGTCGGCAGGCACAAAGTTGGCCACCAGCGTGGGGATGCCAATGCCCAGGTTCACATAAAAGCCGTCTTCGAGTTCATGGGCGGCACGGGCCGCCATTTGGTCTTGACTCCACGACATAGATACTTCTCCAGCTTGTTCTGTACGGTTGTGCGGCAGCGGCTCAGACGCCCGCTTTTTCGGTGATAGTGCGCTTTTCAATGCGCTTCTCGGGCGTGGCGTTGTGCACGATGCGGTGCACATAGATGCCAGGCAGATGGATCTGGTCGGGCGCAATGGCGCCGGTTTCCACCACCTCTTCCACCTCCACGATGGTGATCTTGCCGGCTGTGGCCGCAGCGGGGTTGAAGTTGCGCGCCGTGAGGCGGAACTGCAGATTGCCCGACTTGTCGGCACGCCAGGCCTTGACCAGCGACACATCGGGCACCAGCGAACGCTCCATCACATAGGTTTCGCCATCGAACTCGCGCAGTTCCTTGCCCTCGGCCACGATAGTGCCCACGCCAGTCTTGGTGAAAAAGGCCGGGATGCCCGCACCGCCCGCACGCAGCTTTTCGGCCAGCGTGCCCTGGGGGGTGAACTCCAGCTCCAGCTCGCCAGCGAGGTACTGGCGCTCGAACTCCTTGTTCTCGCCCACATACGACGAGATCATTTTCTTGATCTGCCGGGTCTCAAGCAGCTTGCCCAGGCCAAAGCCGTCCACGCCCGCATTGTTGGAGATCACGGTCAGGTTCTTCACGCCCGAATCGCGCAGCGCGTCGATCAAGGCTTCAGGAATGCCACACAGTCCAAAGCCACCAACAGCCATGAGTTGGCCATCTGCAACCACGCCCTTCAGGGCCTCGGCTGCGGAGGGGAATAACTTGTTCACCACGATCTCCTTATGAATGGGATGCGCTACGATACTACGTACTTAAATAAGTAGTTTTCCGTAAAGATTAGCACTATGGACGTTGATTACCGACTGGCTTTCGACATGGCCCCTGTGGGGCTGGTGCTCTCGCGCAACCGCACCATGGTGGACTGCAACCGCCATGTCTGCGAAATGTTCGGCGCCTCGCGCGAAGTGCTGATCGGCCAGTCGTTCCAGATACTCTATCCCAGCGCCGACGAATATGAGCGGCTTGGGGCGCACATGGAGCCCATCCTGAACGCCAAGGGCCACTATGCGGACAACCGCATCATGAAGCGCGCCAATGGCGAAGTGTTCTGGTGCCACGTGTCCGGCCGCGCACTCAACCGCGATGCCCCGCATGAGTCCGGCATCTGGAGCTTCGAAGATCTGAGTTCGCAGCGCGCCGTGAAGGCGGAGCTGACGGGCCGTGAGCGCGAAGTAGCCGCCCGCCTGCTGGAAGGCCTGACCTCCAAGGAGATCGGTCGGGCACTGGAGATCAGCCACCGCACGGTAGAAATTTACCGTGCACGCCTCATGCGCAAGTACAACGCCTCCACCGCCGCCGACCTGGTGCACAAGCTGTTGGCAGGCGGCTGAACCTGCCCTCGAAGGACAGCACTACCGCCTTTTATTGCCTATTTGGCCGGGCCGTCGATGACTTCGGCGGCGGTGCGAAACGCCTCTACCGCCGTCGGCAGGCCGCAGTAGACGCTGGCGTGCAGCAGCACCTCCTGCAACTCCTCCGCAGTAGCGCCATTGTTCAGCGCGCCACGCACATGGCCCTTGAGTTCATGCTGCTTGCCCAGCGCGATCAACATGGAAACCGTGATGAGACTGCGGGTCTTGCGGTCCAGCCCGGGCCGCTGCCAGACATCGCCCCACGCGTTGCGCGTGATGTATTCCTGAATGGGCTGCGTGAAAGAGGTGGCGTTGCCCAGCGCACGGTCCACAAAATCGTCACCCATGACCTCGCGGCGGGTGGCCAGGCCTTTTTCGTAGTCTTTGGTCGGGGTTGGTGTCACGCGGGCTCTCCTTGAAGGGTTGGAAACATCAAGGCCCGATGGTAGCGAGCACATGCAGCGTCGCCGTCATAAAAACCACAGAAGAAAAAGCCCGGCGCGTGCAGTGCACGCACCGGGCTGGGTCAAAGCATGCTCGGCTCACCCCACGCCGTCCTTCGACGGCACGGAGCAGAGACCCTGAGGGTCAGGCGCTGGCACCGCCTGCCGCCAGGTCAAACCGGTCCAGGTTCATCACCTTGGTCCAAGCCTTGACGAAGTCCTGCACAAGCACTGCCTGCGCATCGCTGCTGGCATAGACCTCGGCCAGCGCACGCAACACCGAGTTGGAGCCAAACACCAGGTCGGCCACCGTGCCGGTCCATTTTCTGGCACCTGTGCTGCGGTCCACACCTTCCAGCACACCCGCTGCACCCGCCGACTTCTGCCATTGGGTGCGCATGTCGAGCAGGTTCACGAAGAAGTCATTGCTCAAGGTACCAACGCGCTGCGTGAAGACACCATGGGTTGCCTGCCCCACGTTGGCACCCAGCACGCGCAGGCCACCCACCAGCACCGTCATCTCCGGCGCCGTCAGCGTAAGCTGGTTGGCGCGGTCCACCAGCAGCTCGGCCACGGCGCCTTCCAGGCCAGGGCGCAGGTAGTTGCGAAAGCCATCGGCCACAGGCTCCATCACCTCGAACGACGGCACATCGGTCTGCTCTTGCGAGGCATCCGTGCGGCCAGGCGTGAAGGGAACGGTCACGTCCTGCCCTGCCTGCTTTGCGGCAGCCTCCACGGCAGCGCCACCGGCCAGCACGATCAGGTCCGCCAGCGAGATCTTCTTGCCACCCGTCTGCGCCGCATTGAACTCGCGCTGGATGGCTTCGAGCTGACCCAGCACCTTGGCCAGTTGCGCAGGCTGGTTCACAGCCCAATCCTTTTGTGGAGCCAGACGGATGCGCGCGCCGTTGGCGCCGCCCCGCTTGTCGCCGCCCCGGAACGTGGAGGCAGAGGCCCAGGCCGTGGATACCAGTTCCGAAATCGACAAGCCCGATGCCAACACCTTGGCCTTGAGCGCAGCGATGTCCTGCGCGTTCACCAGCGCATGGTCCACGGCAGGCACAGGGTCTTGCCAGACCAGCACTTCGGCGGGCACCTCCGGCCCCAGATAGCGGGCACGCGGCCCCATGTCACGGTGCGTGAGCTTGAACCAGGCACGCGCAAATGCATCGGCAAACTGCTCGGGGTTCGCCAAAAAGCGGCGCGAGATCTTTTCGTAGGCCGGGTCAAAGCGCAGCGACAGGTCGGTGGTGAGCATGGTGGGCACCAGCTTTTTCGACGGGTCGTGTGCGTGCGGGATCGTCGCTGCAGCCCCCTTGGCCGTCCACTGGTGGGCACCGGCCGGGCTCTTGGTCAGCTCCCATTCGTAGCCAAACAGGTTCTCAAAATAGTTGTTGCTCCACTGCGTAGGCGTGGTGGTCCAGGTCACTTCCAGGCCGCTGGTGATCGTATCGCCGCCCTTGCCTGAGCCATGACTGCTCTTCCAGCCCAGGCCCTGCTCTTCGATGCCTGCGCCTTCGGGCTCCTTGCCCACCAGGGCAGCATCGCCTGCGCCGTGGGTCTTGCCAAAGGTGTGGCCGCCAGCTATCAGCGCCACGGTTTCTTCATCGTCCATGGCCATGCGCGCAAAGGTGTCGCGGATGTCGCGCGCGGCAGCGAGGGGGTCGGGGTTGCCGTTCGGGCCTTCGGGGTTCACATAAATCAGGCCCATCTGCACGGCGGCCAGGGGGTTGGCCAGATCGCGCTCACCGCTGTAGCGCTTGTCGCTGCCCAGCCAAGTCGACTCAGCGCCCCAATACACGTTCTCATCGGGTTCCCACACGTCGGGGCGCCCACCGGCAAAGCCAAAGGTCTTGAAGCCCATGGATTCGAGCGCCACGTTGCCCGTCAGAATCATCAAATCGGCCCACGAAATCTTGCGGCCATATTTCTGCTTGACGGGCCAGAGCAGGCGGCGCGCCTTGTCCAGATTGGCGTTGTCGGGCCAGCTGTTGAGCGGCGCAAAGCGCTGCTGCCCTGCCCCGGCGCCACCCCGGCCGTCGGCCAGGCGGTAGGTGCCCGCGCTGTGCCACGCCATGCGCACAAACAGCGGCCCATAGTGGCCAAAGTCTGCGGGCCACCAGTCCTGCGAGTCGGTCATCAGCGCCCGCAGGTCGGCCTTCACGGCCGCCAGGTCAAGGCTCTTGAATTCCTCGGCGTAGTTGAAGCCCTCTCCCATCGGGTCGGTGAGCGGGGAGTTCTGGTTCAGGGGGCGGAGATTGAGCTGGTTGGGCCACCAGTCGGCATTGCGGGGGCCCGTGGGCACGGCCTTGGTGTGGTCAAAGGGGCATTTGGCTTCGGTCGTCATGGGTCATCTCCTGTGAAATCGCGTCGGCAAAACGTATCGACAGGGCAGATGGTAGGAAGCAAACCATGACAGGTAAATTGAATCGATTGAATCCCATTAATAGCCAATATCAATGGATCATCATCCTTTCATTGATTTCGTTGCGATACCCAGACAAGTTGAGGCTGGGCAGCGTCAACGCGAACGCGCCAGCAGCAGCCCAGGTGCCCCCATGTCAGCCCGCAGGATGCGGCCATGGGTCGAGTCGGTGACATACACCGTAGTACGCCCTGTCCCGCCAAACGCCAGGTTGGTGGTCGAACTGCCCGGTGCGCCGCGCAGCACCTGCACGGGCTCGGCCCGGTGGTTCAGCACCCACACGTAGCCCAGGCCCGGGTTGGCCACCAGCAGGTGACCCTCGGCATCCACGGCCAGGCCGTCGGGGCCGCTGGGGCCGTAAGACGTAAAGAACTGGCTCACCTTGGCCACACTGCCATCCGGAAGGAGCGGCACGCGCCACACGCAGTTGCCACGCGTCACGGCCAGGTACAACACGCGACCGTCGGGCGACAGGGCCACGCCGTTGGGGCTGGGCACGTTGTGCAGCAGCAAGTCGAGCTGACCATTGGGCCGCAGACGATACAGGCGGCCACTCGGGTCGTGCAGGCCGCTTTGGCCCTGGTCGGTGAAGTAGAGGTTGCCTTCGGCGTCAAAGATCAGGTCATTCACGCCCTTGAAGCGCTCGCTGTTGCGGCGCTGCAGGTACGGGGTGACCGCACCCGTGGCTACATCCAGTTGCATCAGGCCGTTTTTGTAGTCGGTGATGAGCAGCGTGCCGGGCTTCAAGAACTTGAGACCGTTGGGCTCGCCGTCGTACTCGGCCACCAGCGCCCAGTCGCCCTGCGGGTTGATGCGAAAGACGCGGCCCCAGGGGATGTCGCTGACGTAGAGGTTGCCTGCGTCGTCGAACACCGGGCCTTCCAGAAAAGAATCGGTGATGGTGCCGCCCCGGTTGGCGTCGGCCCAGTCGCTGCGCTCGCGGCGACGAAAGGGCTCGGGCATGGCGGTGAAGACATCGAGGTCTCGGACTTCAGGGGCTTGAAGCAAAAACATGGTGGGGTCTTTCCAATTCGTTCAGGCGGCGGGAACGGCATCGAAACCATACAGCCGCGCCGGGTTGTCGACCAGGATGCGGTCCATGGCCGCGTCGCTGCCGGCCCAGGCCTTCAGCAGGTCCACCAAATCGGCATCGTTCACGGTGCCGGGCGCCTCGGTGGTGTGCGGCCAGTCGCTGCCCCACACCAGGCGATCCGGCGCGGCTTGCACCAGGGCCTGGCCCAGCGGCAGGGTGTCGGCGTAGCTGGGGCCATGTACGGCTGAGCGCATGTAGGCGCCCGAGAGCTTGACCCAGGTGTTGCCACCATCGAGCAAACCACGCACCACGCCGTAGGCCTCCGCAGCCGGGCCTTCGGCGGGATCGATACGGCCCAGGTGGTCGATGACCAGGGGCACAGGCAGCTTATGCAAATGGGGCGCGAGGGCGATGAGCTGCTCCGGCTGCGCAAAGATCTGGATGTGCCAGCCCGCGCACGCCGGGTGCTCGGCCACCTTGCGCGCCAGCGTGGCCAGCATGGCGGGCGTGGTGGTGCCCCACGATTGGGGCGAGACGAAATTGACCCGCAGCCCGCGCACGCGACGTGCGGCCAGGTGGGCCAGCTCGTCGGCACTTACGCTGTCATCCACCACGGCCACGCCGCGTGCAGCGTCGCCCAACTGGTCCAGCGCATCCAGCGTGCAGGCGTTGTCGGTGCCGTAGGTCGATGGCGTGACCACCACCGTGCGCGTGGTGCCCAGGCGCGCCTGCAGTTGCCGGTACACCGCCACGGGCGCCACTGGCGGAGTGCGCGGCCAATGGGCTGACGGCGCAAAGCGCGGGTCAAAGATGTGCATGTGGCTGTCGCACGCGCCGGGCGGCAGCTGGCGCTGCGGGCGGTTCAGTCCCACGGAGTGCGACACGGGCGTGGTCAGCGCTGGCAAAGGCATGGGTCAGTCGAGTTTGATATTGCCCTTCTTCACGACCTCGCCCCACTTCGCGTCTTCCTTCTTCAGGAAGGCGGCAAAGTCTGCGGGCGTCGAACCGATGGGCTGGGCGCCCAGGTCGGCCAGGCGCTGCTTCACTTCGTCTTCTTTCAGCACCTCTTGCAGGGCCTGCTGCAGTTTGGTGGCCACGTCCGCAGGCACGCCCGCAGGCAGAAACACGCCGTTCCACTCATAGGCCTCGTAGCCGGGGATGGCCGCCTCGGCCACCGTGGGCACATCGGGCAGGCGTTTGGAACGCTCAGGGGCCGACACGGCCAGCGCGCGCAGCTTGCCACCCGCCACATGCGGGTAGGTGGCGGCCACGGTGCCGAACATGAAGTCCACCTGGCCGGCCATCACATCGGTGATGGCAGGGCCGCCGCTCTTGTAGGGCACATGCACCATATCGAGGCCCAGCTTCTGGGCCATCAGCTCCGCCGCCAGGCGCTGCACCGTGCCGCTGCCGCCTGAGGCAAAGTTGATCTTGCCTGGCTGGGCCTTGGCCTTGGCAATCAGCTCGCCCACGTTTTTGTAGGGTGCATCGGCCTTCACGATGAGCACGTTGGGCGCCAGCAGCACCAGCGACAGCGGCTGCAGTGCGTTGGCGGCATACGGCATCTTGGGGAACAGGTGCGGGTTGATGGAGTACGGCGTGGCGTCGTAGAGCATGGTGTAGCCGTCTGCCGGGGCCTTGGCCACAAAGCTGGCGCCAATGGTGCCGCTGGCACCGGCCTTGTTGTCCACGATCACGCTGCCGCCGAGCTTGGCGCCCAGGCGGGTGGCCACCACACGGGCCACGGCATCGGCCGCGCCACCGGGGGCGTAGGGCACGACGATGGTGATGGGCCGCTCGGGGAAGGCGGCGTGGGCCACGCCAGCGGCCAGGGCGCAGGCGGCGATCAGGGGTTTGAGGAAGCGAAACATGCGTGTCTCCAATCAGTTCTAGGTTCTACAACAGGGCGGCTCAATCTGCTTTGAGATCGAGCGCTTTGGCAATCTGGCTATACGTCGCAGCTTCGCGGGCCACACGGGTCGCAAAGGTATTGCCACACACCGATTCGGCATCCATCCCTAGGCCGCGCAGCTTGTCAGCGGCCGATTCGCTCTTGGCAAAGTCGGCGGCCGTGCGCTCCAGCGCCTGGGCGATGGGCTCGGGCAAGCCCGCCGGGGCCAGCACGCCGTACCACACGTCGGCAGCGTAGTTGCCACCTCCTGCCTCGGCAAACGTGGGCACCTCGGGCACCAAGGCAGAGCGCTGGGGCGCGCCCACGGCCAGCGCGCGCAGCTTGCCGCTCTTGATCTGCGGCAGCACCGAACCCAGCGTGGCAAACGAGCTGTCGAGCTGGCCGCCCATCAGGTCGGTCACCACGGGCGCGGCGCCCTTGTAGGGCACGTGGTTGAGCTGCAGGCCCTGGGCGCGGGCAAAGATCTCGGTGGCAAAGTGGCCTGAGCTGCCCACCCCTGCTGTGCCTGCTGTCACGCGGCCGGGCTCGGCGCGGGCCTTGGCCTGGTAATCGGCCAGTGTCTTGACCGGCAGGCTGGGGGTCACCACCAGCACCGTGGGGCTGCTGGCCACCGTGCACAGGGGGCGGAAGGACTTCACCGCATCGAACTTGACGCGGCCCTGGTACAGCGCCGGAATCATGGTGTGGTTGGTGGCACCGAACAGCAGCGTGTATCCATCGGCCGGGGCGCTGGCCACGGCCTGGGCGGCAATGATGGTGCCCGCGCCGGGCTTGTTGTCGATGATGAAGGGCTGGCCCAGCGCCTTGCTGGCGTGGTCGGCAAACGCACGCGCCACCACGTCGGTGGGGCCACCTGCGGCAAAGCCCACCACCAGCTTCACGGGCTTGGTCGGATAGGCTGCTGCGCCCGTTTGCGCGCAGGCGGCGCCAGACGCTACTAAAACAATAGCTTCCAGCGCATGATTGACTAGCGCAAGAGGCCTATTTTTCTTGAAATTGCGTGCCATGGTCTGTTGTCTCCTGTGCGGCCGGGCACCCTGCCGGGCCATGTTCTTGGGGCAGGCCGGCGCTCAGGCGACGGCTACTGCATGCGGTGCACGTGCCAGCACGGCCAGCAGGTTCTGGGCGGCGCCCACGCCCATGTTCACGTAGGCATCGCTCGTCACACCGCCAATGTGAGGGCTAAGGACGAAGTTCTTCTCGCCCTGGAAGGGGTGGCCCGCCGTCATCGGCTCCACCGCAAAGCTGTCGAGCCCCGCCGCCATCACCTGGCCCGAGCGTACGGCGGCCAGCAGCGCGGCCTCCTCGATCAGTCCGCCGCGTGCCGTGTTCACCACGATCACGCCGCGCTTGCACTGCGCCAGCGTGGTGGCGTTCAGCAGGTTGCGGTTGTCGTCGGTCAGCGGACAGTGCAACGAGATGGCATCGGATTCGCGCCAGATCGTCTCCAGGTCCACCGCCTGCACATAAGCGGGCAGGTTCTTGGCAAACGGATCGAAGCCGATCACGCGCATGCCCAGGGCGTCGGCCATCTTGGCAAAACGCAGGCCGATGGCGCCCAGACCCACCAGGCCCACGGTGCGGCCGCCCAGCTCCAGGCTCTTGTGCGTGGCCTTGTCCCAGTGGCCAGCGTGCATGCGCGCATCCAATGCCACCACCGACTTGGCACAGGCCAGCAGCAGCGCCAGCGCCTGTTCGGCCACGGCGGCCGCGTTGGCGCCCACGGCGGCCACCACTTCAATGCCACGGGCCTTGGCCGCCACCTTGTCGATGGTGTCGGTGCCGCTGCCGTGCTTGGAGATGACTTTGAGCGCGGGGGCCGCGTCCATCACCGAAGCGCCCACCTTGCCGTAGCGCACGATGATGGCCATGGGGTTGTGCGCGCGGCACAGGGCCACCATGTCCTCTTCCGTCGGCGTCTTGCCTGCGTAGACGATCTCGTAGCCTGTGAGCAGGTCGAGGGCTTGTTGCGCCAGGTCGGCGCCTGTGACGATGATGGTTTGGCTCACAGCGATTCCCCTTCCTTCAAAACGCCTGCGGCGCGCAGGGCGGCGGGCAGCCATTTCGATGCGGTGTTGCCACGGGCGATGGCTTCGATACGGGCGGCTTCGTCGGCCACCTTCTTGTCGGCCAGGGCCAGCATGGCGGGGGCTTTTTCGCGCTCGATGACGACCACGCCATCGGCGTCGCCCACCACCAGGTCACCCGGGTTCACCACCGCGCCACCGGCGCTGATGGGGTGGTTGATGCGGCCGGGCACGTACTTGGTGGGCCCTGCGGGGTTGAAGCCAGCGCTGAACACGGGGAAGTCCAGCTCCAGAATTTCCAGCTTGTCGCGGATGGCGGCGTCCACGATCACACCCGCGAGGCCGCGCTTCTTGCAGGCGCTGAGCATCAGCGTGCCCATCAGCGCCGCCGTCTGGTCGCCCTTGCCATCAATCACCAGCACGTCACCCGGCTGGGCCAGGGCGATGGCGGCGTGGATCATGAGGTTGTCGCCGGGGCGCACTTCCACGGTGAAGGCAGGGCCTGCCACCTTCATGGACTGGTGCACGGGCGCCACGCGGCCATGCATGGTGCCGCGGCGGCCTGCCACGTCGGCCAGGATGGCGGCTTGGTAGGTAGCGGCCCGGGCAACAACGTCGCCGCTCACGCGGTCGATGGTGCGGATGATTTCAGGGAGTTGGCTCATGGGACGGTCCGGTTGAACGATGGAATGAAGAAAGGAAATAAGAGAACTGCGGTGGTCAGTCGGCCTTGATGCCGCCTTCTTTGATCACCTTGGCCCACTTGGCAGAGTCGGCCTTCTGCAGGTCGCCCAGCTGCTGGGGCGTGCCGCCCACCAGCGTCACGCCCAGCTTGTCGGCCAGGGCAATGAGGGCGGGGTCTTTCAGCGTGGCGGCAATCTCGCGGTTCAGGCGCTGCACGACGGCGGCGGGCGTCTTGGCGGGCGCAAACACGGCCTGCCACTGCTCCACCACAAAGTCCTTGAGCCCCGCCTCGCCCATGCTGGGCACGGCAGGCAGGGCCTTGAGGCGCTGGGCGGACGTGACGGCCAGGGCGCGCAACTTGCCCGATTGCACATGCGGCAGTGCAGCGGCTGCGGGGGCAAACATGAACTGCACCTGCTCGGCCAGCGTGTCTTGCAGCGCGGGGGTGTCGCCCTTGTAGGGCACATGGATGAAGCGCGCGCCGGTTTGCTGCTGCAGCAGCTCGCCCTGCATTTGCAAGATGGTGCCGTTGCCGCCCGAGGCAAACGCCAGCTTGCCCGGCTGGGCCTTGGCGGCGGCCAGCAAGTCGGCCACCGTCTTGAAGGGCTGGTTGGCGCCCACCACCAGGATGTGGGGGATGGTGCCCACGGTGATCACGGGCTCGAACGCCGTGATGTGGTCGTAGGGCAGCTTGGCCATCAGGTGCGGGGCAATGGCCTGCGGGCCGATGGACGTGCCCAGCAGCGTGAGCCCGTCGGGTGCCGCCTTGGCCACGTAGGCCGCGCCAATGGTGCCCGTGGCCCCAGCCTTGTTGTCCACGATGACGTTGGTGGACAGCGCCGCGCCCAGCTTGAGGGCGATGTTGCGGCCCAGCACATCGGTGCTGCCACCGGCGGGGTAAGGCACCACCCAGGTGATGAGCTTGCCCGCAGGCCAATCGTTTTGCGCCCAGGCGGGCAGCCCCGTCCCCACACCTGCGCCCGCAAGGGCCAGGGTGGTCAACAGGTGGCGGCGCTGCGCGCCGTGCGTGGAAAGGGGAGGTACCAAAGAGGTCATGGTGCAAGGCCCTCAGACAGGGGTGGGGGATGAAGAAGTCGAGACCGGCGGGAAGCCGTAAAGCGCGGCAGGGCTGGTGACCAGCACGCGGCGCAGGGCATCCGCACCGGCCTGATCGCACCAGCGCGCCAGGGTGTCGATTTGCAATGCGTCGTCCGGCACGGGGTGCAGGCCAGCGCTGGCAGTGGCATGGGGCCAGTCGCTGCCCCACAGCACGCGCTCAGGCGCCGCACGCAAGTAGCTGGCGGCCAGTGCATCGAGCGCCGGGTCGTCCACCGCGTGGGTGGCGCTGACGATGTAGCCGCCCGAGAGCTTGACCCAGGCCCTGCCCTCGCCCATCAGCTGCAGCAGCAGTGCGTGGGCTGGGTGCTTCCCGGCTTGCTCGGGTGCGATGCGCCCCAGGTGGTCGAACACCAGGGGCACGGGCGCGCTGCGCAGCACATCGCCCAGCGTGGCCAGCACATCGGGTGCCATCAGCAATTGCAAATGCCAGCCCCAGGGCGCAATGCGCCGGGCCAGCGGCAGGATGGCATCCACAGAACCGGTGACGCCCAGCGACAGGTTCAGCCGCACGCCGCGCACGCCCACGTCGTGCAGGGCTTGCAGCTGGGCATCGCTCTCGCTGCCATCGATCACGGCCACGCCCCGGGCCTGCGTACCCAACGCGGCCAGGCCCTGCAACATGCAGCGGTTGTCCGAACCGTAGGTGGATGGCGTGACCAGCACCGTGCGCTCGGTGCCCAGGCGCTGCTGCAGCGCGCGGTAGTCGCTGGCCGACGCGTCGGGCGGCAACAGCCTGGCGCCGGGCGCAGCAGGAAAGCGCTGGTCGTACACATGCACGTGGCAGTCGCACGCCGTCGCAGGCAGTGCGGTACGGGGCGCCGTCGTTCCCAGCGAGAACGGTACGGGCGTGACAAGGCGATCGCGGGTCATGGCGACGGGCAGTCAGCGGGGGATGAACGTGGCGGCTCGATCAGTCCAGGCTGGCGCCAGAGTCCTTCACGATCTTGGACCAGCGGGGCACTTCGGTGCGCAGCAGTGCCGCAAACTGCTCGGACGCGCCCCCGAGGATGTCGCCGCCTTCAGAGCGCAGCTTGTCCGCCACGTCCGGTTGCTTGAGGGCCTGGTTGATGGCCTTGTTCAGCTGCGCCACGATGGCTGCAGGCGTGCCCGCAGGGGCCAGCACACCGAACCAGGTCACGGCCTCAAAGCCCTTGAACCCGGACTCCGCCAGCGTGGGCACATCGGGCAACTGCGCCGAGCGCTGGGCCGATGTGATGGCAATGACCTTGAGCTTGCCGTTGCGCACATGGCCCAGCAGCGTGGGCACGGACGACATGTACAGGTCAATCTGCCCGCCCATCAGGTCCGTCATGGCCTGCGCCGCGCCCTTGTAGGGAATGTGGCGCAGCTGAATACCTGCAGCGTTCTCGGCCAGTTCACCGGCCAGGTGGGCGACGGTGCCGTTGCCCGAGTAGCCCAGCGTCAGCGCCTCGGGCTTGCCCTTGGAGGCAGCCACCACATCAGCAAAGGTCTTGAACCGCGAGTTGACGGGCACGGCCATCACGATGGGCGAGGACGACACCAGCGCCACGGGCACCAGGTCCTTGAGCGGGTCGTAGGGCAGCTTCTTGTACAGCGTGGGGTTGATGGCGAGGTTGCTGGTCTGCCCCATCACCAGCGTGTAGCCGTCCGGGTCGGACTTGGCCACAGCGTCCACTCCCAGGTTGCCGCCGGCGCCGGGGCGGTTGTCCACGATCACGCTCCATTTGTTCTGGTCGGCCATCTTTTGCGCCACGGCGCGGGCGATCATGTCGGTGCCACCGCCGGGGGGGAACGGAACAATCAGGCGGATGGCCTTGGCGGGGTAGGCCGTCTGCGCCTGCGCTCCGCCATGGGGCACGGCCACAGCCGCAAGGCCCAGGAAAGCGGCACACAGGCGCGCGCTCAAAGAACGTGAAAGCGATGAAAAAGCGGTCATGGATTTGTCTCCGTTATGGTGGTTCGTCACGCCGGTCTGCAAGGGCCTGTTCGGGCCTGGCGCCGTGGTGTGCGAATGTACGCACGCGTTTCAACCCATACAATGCAGTTGCACACAATGAAACGAATTGCGCCATGAGCAACCAGCCCTCTTCACCCGCGCGCCCTGCCCCGCGCAAGGCCGTCAAGCCGAATACCACCATGGCTGTGACCGATGAAAGCGCAGACGCGCCGACGGATGCCGCGCCCAAGGACACCGGTGGCGTGATCGCCGTGACGCGTGCCCTGCAGGTGCTGGAGGCCTTCGCGCTGGGCGAGTCCAGCCTGTCCCTGGCGGAGCTGAGCCGCCGCTGCAGCCTTCACAAGACCACAGTGCTGCGCTTGGCCCGCACGCTGGCGCAATCCGGGTTCATGGTGCAGCGCGAAGACGGCGACTGGCGCCTGGGCCCGGCCGCAGGCTGGCTGGGCGCGCGCTACCAAGCGGGTTTTGACGTACAGAACGTGCTGGAGCCTGCGCTGCGTGAACTGACCGTTGCCACGGGCGAAAGCGCTGCGTTTTACGTGCGTGAAGGCAATGTGCGCACCTGCCTCGTGCGCGTGGAGGGCCCGCAGGCGCTGCGCCACCACGCCCGCATGGGCGAAGGACTGCCGCTGGACAAGGGTTCACCGGGCCGCGTGATCCTGGCGTTTTCGGGCGAGCCGGGCAAAGCCTATGAAGATATCCGCAAGAAGGGCTACCACTGGTCCATTGGTGAACGGGAACAGGGCGTGGCCACCGTGTCGGCGCCAGTGTTTGGCATGCACTGGCGGCTCATGGGCTCGGTGTGCATCTCAGGCCCGGCCTCGCGTTTGCCCGCCGAAAAGCTCGAAGCGCTGGCGCACACCGTGGTCGCTGCAGCGACACAGTTGTCCTACGCACTGGCAGGGAGTTCGGCCGCGCCGGCCCATGCCCCCGTGCGGGCGACGCAATGGCATCCCTGATACTTGCATCCGTTATCCACCCCACACAAAAAACCGAGGAGACTGCCGTGAGCCGCTACCCCTTCCCCGACCTGAACACCCTGCCCGAGGACATCCGCGCGCGGATTCTTGAAGTGCAGGAGAAGGCGGGATTCATCCCCAACGTGTTCCTCGCGTTTGCCCGCCGACCAGCGGAATGGCGTGCATTCTTTGCGTACCACGACGCGCTCATGCTCAAGGAAGAAGGCAGCCTGACCAAGGGCGAGCGCGAGATGATCGTCACCACCACCAGCGCGGCCAATCAGTGCCTGTATTGCGTGGTGGCGCATGGCGCGATCCTGCGCATCTACGAGAAGAAGCCGCTCATCGCCGACCAGGTGGCGGTGAACTACCGCAAGGCGGACATCAGCCCCCGGGAGCGGGCCATGCTCGACTTCGCCATGAAGGTGTGCCAGAACGCCCACGAGATCGACGACGCCGATTTCGAGGCCCTGCACCCCCATGGTTTCGATGACGAGGACATCTGGGACATCGCCGCCATCACGGCATTCTTTGGCCTGTCCAACCGCATGGCCAGCTTTGCGGGCATGCAGCCCAACCCAGAGTTCTATCTGATGGGCCGTGTGCCCAAGGCCAAGCCTGCGGCCTGATCCAAACCATGCGCTCCGCACGAACGATCTGGCTTTGGGTGCTGGCCGCCCCTGCGGTACAGGCCGCAGGGTTTGGGCCACCGGAGGGCACGCTGCCCTTTCACCCTTTGACTGTGGCCGTGCCCGCTGGCGCGCTGTCGCCGTTGCGGTCCGCCTCGCTCTTCCGCGAAGAGTCCAGCACGGGGGCGGCGCCCACTTACTACCTCGGTGCGGGTGTTGCAGGCTCGCGCCTGCAAATCCCTGACTCGCCGGGCGCTACGGCGTGGCAGGTCGTACCCACCGCCGATTGCGTACGCCTGGAGCCCGTGCCCCCCGCACTGCTGCACACCCCATCCGTGCAGGCAGTGCTGGTGCAACAGAATCCGCTGCCCATGGAGTGCGCTGCGGCCTTCGAGGGGAGCTGTACCAGCCGTGACGACAAACTGCGCATCACCACGACCTTCGAGGGCCGGCGCCGCGCGGCGCGCGTGGGTGGCGGCTTTTTCGGCACCGAAGGCACCATAGACACCACCTTCTACACGGGTGTGCGCACCCTCAGCATCGAACACCTGCCCAGCCGTCTTGTGCTGCGCATGCAAGAACGCCTGAACAACAGCAACGGCTACAGCGCACCGCAGACAGCCATCCGGTATTTGCCAGAGCTGCAGCGCCTTTTGCTGCTGGGCGCCTCAGAGGCACAGGGCATGCCTCTGGCGCAATGTGTTGCCCTGCCCCCACGATA
>NZ_QAIM01000512.1:4212-4825 GCF_003061035.1 Acidovorax sp. HMWF018 | reverse complement strand
CCGCCACTGGTCCAGCCAGCCCGGTACCTGCTGCGCGGGCATGGGCCGCGCAATGCCATAGCCCTGGCCCAGCACACAGCCCATGGCCAGCAGCGTGCGACCGTGGTCCACGGTCTCCACACCTTCGGCAATCACCTTGCGGTTGAACGCTTTGGACAGGCCCACCACACCCTGCACAATGGCCAGGTCGTCGCGGTCTTCGAGCATGTCGCGCACAAAGCTCTGGTCGATCTTGAGCAGCTCTGCAGGCAGCTTTTTCAGGTAGGTCAGCGACGAATAACCGGTCCCAAAATCGTCCAGAGCAAACCGCACGCCCAGTTCGGCGCATGCGTGCATCAGGCCAGATACCTGGGCCATGTCCTGCAACGCGCTGGTCTCCACAATCTCCAGCTCCAGCGCCGACGAAGGCACCGAGGGATGCGCGGCCAGTGCCTGGCGCAGCTTGTGCACAAAGTCCTCTTGCTGGAGCTGCTTGGAGAACACGTTGACGCTGACCGGCATGCGCAGCCCCACCGCCAGCCACTGCGCCATTTGGGACAGGGCCATGTCCAGCACCCGCTCGCCAATCGCAATCGCCATGTCGTGGTCTTCAATCACCGGCAGGAACTGGCTC
>NZ_QAIM01000512.1:0-4202 GCF_003061035.1 Acidovorax sp. HMWF018 | reverse complement strand
CCTCCATCCCCACCACCTCACCTGTCTGCATGTTGACCTGGGGCTGGTAGTACAGCACCAGCTCCCGCTGCGCGATGGCGGTGGCAATCTGCTCCAGGCTTTCGCGCTTGATCCGGATGGCCGCATCGCTGGCCACATCAAACAGGTGGAACCGATTCTTGCCCGCCTGCTTGGCCAGGTACATGGCCTGGTCGGCATGGCGGATGAGCTGCTCCGAACTGGAACCATCCTGCGGGTAGATGGTGACGCCAATGCTGGCAGACACCTGCAGGGATTGCCCGTTCACAAGCAACGGCTCGGCCGCCACCTGCAACAGCCGTAACAGCAGGGGCTCGCAGTCCTGCTCGGCCGTCAGGTCGGTCATGACGGCCACAAACTCGTCCCCACCAATGCGCGCGAGCGTGTCGCCATCGCGCAGTGCAGACCGCAGACGCTTGGCAATCGCCACCAGAAACTCGTCGCCCGCCGCATGGCCATACCGGTCGTTGATGTCCTTGAAGCCATCCAGATCCAGAAACGCCACCGCCAGCGACTTGTTGCGACGCACACAGTGCGCCATGGCCTGCTGAAGCCTGTCGGCCAGCAGAACGCGGTTGGGCAGGTGCGTCAGCATGTCAAAGTGCGCTACCTCGGCCAACTGCTCGTTGATGCGGCGCATCTGTGCATTGGCAGCCTCCAGCTCGGCCTGGCTGCGCAGGCGCTCCGTGATGTCGCGAACAATCATGCTGCTGTATTGGCGGCCTTCACTGTCGCCATAAATGCTGGAGCTGATCTCGGCGGTGAAGTGGCTGCCATCACCCCGGACCATGGTCAGCAGGCCGGCCGCCTGCCCCCTCTGCTGGCGCTGTACCAGCAGCTCCTGCAACCGGGGGTCGGCAGGGTCGGCCAGCCCCATGCGCCCCCGGGCGATGATTTGTGCCTCGCTCAAGTCAAACAGTCGGCAAGCCGCCTGGTTCACGGCCAGCACGGTGCCATCGGGTGAGGTCAGCAACACGGCGTCCATGCTGTTGTCAAACAGCGCCTGGAACTTGAGTTCGCGGTCCTGCAGCTGCGACGTCAGCTTGCGCCGCATGGTGATATCGACAAAGGTCACCACGATCTTGTCGAGCGCTCCCACCGGCGTGAACCAGGGGTCGGCACGGCACAGCACCCAGCAGATGTCGGCGTCTTTGGAGCGAACAATGCCCACCACGATGCCGTTGACTGGTTCGCGGGTGGCAACCACGCGCGAGGCGGGGTAGTCAGACACCGGCATGGTCTGGCCTTCCTCGTTCAGGAAGGACCAGGCCGGGTCAATCAGCTGCTTGCCGGTCATCTGCTCAAAGCTCAGCCCCAGGAGGTTGCTGGCCTCGGCGTTGCACCGCACCACCGCACCCGTCGCATCGTGGATCACCAGGCCCGTCATCAGGTTGTCGATGAGCGACCGCTGCTCGGTTTCACTGTCGCGCAGCACTTGTTCCACCACCAGCCTTTGCTGCGCACTTTCGCTCTCGCGGCGCGCCAGGCGCAGCGACACAAACTTGATGAACGCCAGCAGCAGGGCAGTCAGCGCCAGTGGAGTGTCGATGCTGCGGGCCCATACCTGCCAGAACCGGCGCTCGGACTGGCCCACAAACACCGTCACCGGAAGCTTGTCGAGCCGGTGAAACAGGTTCACGAAGTTCTGGCCGTTGAGCAGCGCGTTGGGCCCTTCCACCCGCCCTCGCACCGGAAACTGTTGTTGCGTGAGATACCGGATCAACGCCCCAGCTCGGCGCGTGCCGTATACCTCGTCCTTGGTGACTGCGGCGGGCACAGGAAAGCGGGTCATCAGGTAGCCATCATCACGCAGCACGCCCACAGTGAGCTGCTGCACCAGTGGCGCGTCTTTCCAGAGCGACTCCAGAAAATCCACAGGAAATACATCGGTCAACACGGCCTGCGCCTGGCCATTTTGATCCCGCAGCACATAGCGCAGGGTGAAAACCCAGTCCTTGTTCAGCGCATCGCGCTGCGGCCGCCCCAGGTAGATATCGCGCAGGTCCCGGGCATCGCGCGCAAAGTCCTGAAAGCTGGGTTGAGCAGCCAGACTGGGGAGGCCCTGCAGGCTGGGCGTGTGCGACGAGGCCAGTAATTGGCCGTTCATGTCGCTCACGTAGGTCTGGCTGACTTCGGGGCGGTACTTGAGGTAGTCCACCAACAACTGCTGCACCTGGGCCAGGTTGTCGATCCCCCCGGGTGAAATCGCAATGGTCTCAGCCAGGCTGAGCATGCCCGCGCGCTTGGAAAGAAAGAAGGTGTCCAGCGTCCGCGTAAGCAGCACCAGGTTGGACTGCATGTGCTCCTCTTCACGGTCCCTGACCTGCCCCCATTCGTCAAAGGCGTACAGGCCAAACATGAAGAGAACCGACGCGATGACCAGATTGGTCACCTTGTTGATGCTGCTGGCAGCCGCGCTTGCTGGGATGGTTGAATTCATTCAGAAAGCACTAAGCAGCACGTCGGTGCGGTGTTGGAAATCCCCTCCCCGGCTCTATTCGTTTTCTTCTATCGTTGCCGAAGTCATCCTAACAGGTAACAAAAAGAACAGGAGGTTGAATGAGAAGGCGCGGTATGGGGTCGGCAGTATGGGCACAGTGCTCCGCGCCTCGGTACCGGTGGGGTCGTATTCACTGGCTACCGCAGGGCCACCAGCAGAGGGAAGAAGTGGCACAGGTGCTGGGTGCTGGGTGCTCGCAGAGGCTTGCCTTCCACTCTGTCGTCAAACCACCGGTGCAAATCGCCCAAACACTATCTTTTTAATAGCAATCAAGGCATTTATCACGTGCGCTACCGGCCGAATAGTCCAAAAAATGAGCCACCAGCCCCCGCCACGGGGCTCAAGTGACGGGACGGACGGTCAGCTGGCAGTCACCAGCGTCCGCATCCAGTCGGGCAGCGGCGCGGCCTTCTGCTGCGGAAAGTCCACCCAGATCGTCGTAGCTCCGCCCGCTGCGCATATCACGCCCGGCTGGTCCACGCGCTCCATCGTGCCCCAGGTCTCGAACGTGGTGCGGCCCGGGTCGCTCACGTAGAGCTTGAGCAACACGTCGGCCGGGTATTCGAGCTGCTTGTAGAAATTGCAGAACGCATTGACGATGACCGGCCCCTGCCCGCGCGGATCGGGGTTGCAGCCCACCGACACCATCCAGTCGATGCGCGCCGTCTCCAGGTACCTGAAATACACCGTGTTGTTGACATGGCCCATGGCGTCCATGTCGCCCCAACGCACGGGGAAGCGCATTTCAAAAACCAGCTTCTTGACTTCCGGGATTTCAATCTTCATGGCTTCGCACACCCGAGGGATCAGACCCCAAAGCCGTCATCGGCCGCAATCACCGCACCATTGATGAAATGGCTCTGGTCGCTGGCCAGCATCACCAGCAGCGCATCCAGGTCTTGCGCGTTGCCCACGCGCTTGCGGGGCAGCATGTCGATGAGCTTCTTGCCCTGCTCGGTCTGCCAGTGGTGGTGATTGATTTCCGTGTCGATGTAGCCCGGGCAGATCGCATTCACGTTGATGCCGAACCTGCCCCATTCGATGGCCATGGCCTTGGTCATCTGCACCACGGCGGCCTTGCTCATGCAATAGGCACCGATCTGCGGCAGCACCTTCAGGCCCGCCATCGAAGCGATATTGATGATGCGACCGCCGGTGAAGCTGCCCGGCGCTGCACCGCGGGAGCGGGCCAGCATGCGCTTGCCCACCTCTTGCGCCACAAAGAAGGCGCCCTTCACATTGGTGTCGAAGATGAAGTCATAGTCCTCGGGCGTCACGTCCTGGATGCGCTGCGTGGTGCTCACGCCCGAGTTGTTCACCAGAATGTCGATGGAGCCCATTTCGGTCTCGGCATGGGCCACGGCGGACTTGATGGAGTCGTGATCGGTCACGTCCAGCTCGATCACATGGGCGTCACCGCCCTCGCCTTCGATGCGCGCGCGCAGCTCCTTGAGTTTTTCCACCCGGCGGCTGGCCAACACGACGCCTGCGCCCGCGCGGGCCAGCGTGCGGGCAAACTGCGCGCCCAGGCCGCTGGATGCGCCCGTGATGAAGGCCACGCGGCCGGACAAGTCGATGCTGTATGCCATTTAGGGCAACGCTGATTAAGGTCCACCATTGAGAGGGGTCAAACGTTATCCGCAGATGAAGCAGCAGACCTTGGCAATGGCCGCAGATCAAGACA
>NZ_QAIM01000511.1:0-2065 GCF_003061035.1 Acidovorax sp. HMWF018 | reverse complement strand
ACCCTCGCCCACGAAGGAATTGGACATTCCGGCATCAATACTTTCTCAGGCGCAGAAAAACGAGCCCTGATCGACGCGATTATTGAATCTCGAAAACACCCTGGTGCATTGCGGGATTCGTATTGGAAAGCGGTCGAAGACGCTTACCCAAATCTGCGAAAGAGTGAGCAAGCCGAAGAGATTTTCAGCCTCATGGCTGAAACCGTCCACGCCAACGGCGGCAGCAAGTACAACGCGACAGCGTTTAATCATGCATGGCAGAAGTCAGTAGTAGACCAGAGCGAGCCGTTGCAAGCCTGGGGACTTGCTCAGGTGGTGCACCACGTCGCGCACGGGCTTAGAGAAAACACCCGGCAGCACCAAATTTTCCCGGCAAGCGACACCGACCAATATCGCGTTCTCAGCCATGAAGAAAAGATGGCTGCGATCAATTCGCAATTGGACAGAGGGGATTTCAATGCGCGAGAGCGCTCGATCATCCTTGAGAGAGTGCGTGCCAACGCACAAAATGCCGAACGCCAACCCGCTGAGAAAACACCGGAATTAGAACGTTAGCGGGCCGCACCAGCGGCTCCAGCAGCAGCTACGCGAAGGCTTTCCAACTCCGCGCGCAAGCGCTCATGTTCTTCACGTTGCGCAGATTCAACGGCTTCTCTGCGCCTCGCTTCAGCTTGCAATAGTTCGACCTGGCCTGAGAGGCGAGCGCCCTGCTCTCTCGCCTCGGCAGCCGAATTGCGGGCATCCTCTCTCTCCGCCTGAACCTTGCGCAGCTCCTGAGCTGCTTGCTCCGCTAGGCGTTCAGCAGCCACAGCGCGCGCCTCTGATCGCGACGCCAAATCCGCCGACGCTTCAAGCCGCGCTCCCAGGACTGCGGCCGATTGCTCGGCGGCGATCCTCGCACGCCGCTCAGTGTCGATTGCCGTTCGCAGCTGCTCAAGCTCATTGGTCTGCGACGAGTACCGCTCATTCAACCCTTCAGCCCTGAGGCTGGCCTTGGCCAGCTCGACACGCGCGGCCTCGGCCGCTTGCTGCTCACGTTCAACACGGTCCACCAGATCCGACAGATCCGCCGCTTGCTGAGCAGCCTTCCCTGCAAGGGTGTCGCGTTCAGTAGTCAACGCCGCGATTTGCGCTTGCAGCGCGTCCCGTTCGTCTTCCAGCGCTTCTCCTGCAAATGCCAGGTCCGCGGCTTCTGCCTGTACCTCCACGAGCCTGGATTCGATTTCGGCCCTTGCCTGGGCCGCAGCGCGGCCTATTTCAGCAGCAATTGCGGTTGCCAGGCCCTGCGGCAGCTCCAATGCCGTAGCCGAAGCCATAGGGCGGGCATCGCGCCAAGCTGCAAGGTGCTTTTGAATCGTGTTCGGGCTGCCTTTGTCACCAAGACGCTCACGGACGGATCGAATGGACACCGTTTTACCCTCGCCCACCAGTGCGTCAGCTACCGCTGAGACCTGTTCCGCCGTCACACCAATCCGAGCCATGCTACGCCTTTCGTATTAACGTATCGGTATTATGTATCGATACGATACGTTATGCAATACGAATGCGATATGAAATTATCTCGTTTGGCTGCGCTAACGGCTGCGCTTCTTTAACCCGCACAATCTGAGTCACCTACCGGATCGGCCGCTTCATTTTCATAGGGCTGGCCCTCGGCGTGGGCCAGGGCCAATGTGCCCGCATCGAGAGCAGCAGCCCAGGAATCAAAGTCGCACTCGGCCGCTGAATGAGGCTTGAAAATCAACGCCTCATCCGGCTCCTGTTCAAGAATCATCCAGCGGTACGAATCCGCCGAATCGGGATCAGAAATGATTTGCAAGCAGTAGGGCATGGACAACTCCAAATTGATTCCGCAGTGTAGCGAGCACATGTCTGAAAAGACAGGCGTTTAACGAGCGGACAGCTGCTGCAGTCCCCTGCCCCATCTGCTGTCGGTTTTGCCGCCTTCCTGGTACCCCTGGAGCCTTTGTAGCGGTTTCCTACGTCCTGAATCGCCCCCCGGTTTTTGTTTTCAGGTTGGGGGGTGCCGTGCGCCGAAGGGCGCACTGGGGGGCAACGCCCCCAG
>NZ_QAIM01000510.1:0-5923 GCF_003061035.1 Acidovorax sp. HMWF018 | reverse complement strand
AGCAGCATGGCATTGCCGCTGAACTGCGGGGCCGCAAAGTTCGGCAGGCCAAACCACGCGGCGTTGGCCAGTGCGGTCAGGTCCATGGGCTTGCCCAGGCCCAGGCCGTTGGTCAGTACTGCATAGATGATGCTGGCCACGATCAGCCCGACCAGGATCAACAGGCGCTGCACCATGCCGCGCGTGAGCACGGCCACCAGGCCCACGCTCACAAAGGTCACCACCTGCATCCAGCTGTCAAAGTTGCTGGCCGCCATGTTCTTGATGGGAATGCCCGCGAGGTTCAGCCCGATCACCGCCACCACCGAGCCCGTGACCACGGGCGGCATGAAGCGCTCGATCCAGCCCGTGCCAATCGCCTGCACCAGCGCTCCGATGAGCGTGTAGACCAGGCCACACGCAATGATGCCGCCCAGCGCCACGCCGATGTTGGCATTGGCCCCTTGGCCCGCATAGCCCGTGGCCGCAATCACCACGCCAATGAACGCAAAGCTGGAGCCCAGGTAGCTGGGCACCTTGCCGCCGGTGACGAGGAAGAAGATCAGCGTGCCGATACCGCTCATCAGGATGGCCACGTTCGGGTCAAAGCCCATCAGGATGGGCGCCAGCACCGTGGCGCCAAACATCGCAATCACATGCTGCACGCCCATCACCGCCGTCTGCGGCCAGGGCAGCCGCTCGTCCGGCGCGATCACGCCGCCTTGTTGCAACACATCAGCGCTTTTCACACGCCAGTTCATGAATCCCATGTGGTTGTTCCTTGTGGTTGAGGCGCGAATGCTAGTGGATGCGGCCGGGGTGGGGGACGAGCATCCCGGGCGGGTTACGATGCCCCCGCCCCCGCGAGGCACCCCGCACCGTTGCCCAGACCCTCACTGCCATGTTTCCTGCACCCACTTGCCCCTCGTGCCGCCAACCCATGCAGGCACACCGCTTTGCCAGCAACCTGGGCGATTCGCTGGAGCTGGACATCTGCTTTGCCTGCCAGGGCCTGTGGTTTGACCGGCACGAGAACCTGAAGCTCACGCCCCAGTCCGTGGTCGAGCTGTTTCGGCTGCTGCACGAGCACCGTGTGGACCAGCACCAGGCCCTGGCCGAGAGCATGGCCTGCCCGCGCTGCAACACCAGCCTGGCCAAGGGTTACGACGTGGTGCGCAGCGGCCGCTACATGGTGTACCGCTGCGGGCGACAGCATGGGCGCTTCAGCACCTTCTCGTCCTTCATGGTCGAAAAAGGCTTTGTGCGCCACATGACGCGCCCCGAGATCGACGACCTCGCCAAGCGCGTGGGCGCCATCTACTGCACCAGCTGCGGCGCGCCCGTGGACATCCGCAAAGACCACGCCTGCCCCTATTGCCGCGCCGCGTTCTCCCTCATCGACCCCCAGGCCGTGGTGCGCGCCATGGAGGGCTATGCCGCCGCGAGCTCCAAGGTACCGGCGGCGCCGGCATCGCCCGTGGACATTGGCGACGCCCTGGTGGCCCTGGAGCGCGACCGCACCCGGGCCGAGCGCGAGCGCCAGAAGCGCGCATTCACCACGGCCAGCAGCGATGCCAATGACAGCTCGTTCACCGGAGATCTGCTGGCGGCCGGGGTGGCGCTGGTGTGGGCGCTGGTGAAGGACTAGGGATTCAGCGTCGCGCTGGCCGCAAGCCCCGCCAGTGCATTGACATACCGCAGCACGCGCTGCGGTCATTCACGACAGACTGGGGCAGACCGTTCAGAATGGTTCAAGAACCTGTTCTGAGGCCCCGAGGCCCCGAGGCCCTTGCCCTGGGCCACCCACGCAACCGTGGCGCCCGCAGCCACTGGAGGAGCGCCCCGTGCCGCAGTCCCCCACCAGACGCCCTGCCCGATCGCCGCGCAGCCCTGCGCCACCGGCGCGTGCGCTCCACTGCACCGGCAGCCTGCTGCAGCGCGCGCAGCTGCCCCCCGTGCCCAGCACCTTGCTCATCCCTTTGGCCGCGCGTGCCCACGGCGGGCGCTATTTCCCCTGGCTCGACTGCCACGATGCCGTGGCCCAGGCCTTGCTGACCCAGTTGGGTGCCGATGTGAGCAGCACCCTGGACGACCTGCCCACGGTGCTGCATGTGCTGTGGCGCACCCGCGCCATCAAGGAGGCGGGGCGCGCCTTTTTTGCCGAGCACCCGCAGGCCCTGGGCGTCAACCTGGGGTGTGGCCTCACGCACCACTTTCAGTGGCTGGACACGGGGGCCAACCAGTGGCTTGATGCGGACCTGCCTGCGGTGATGGCGCTGCGCAAGCCCTTGTTGCCGCCGCAGTGCCCGCGCATGCGCCATGCCGATCTGGACCTGTCGCAAACCGGCTGGTGGCAGCGGCTCGGGCTGCCCGCGCAGCGCACCGCACCCCCGGTGCTGCTGGTGTGTGAGGGCGTGTTGATGTACCTGCCACCCGCGCAGGTGCACGCCGTGCTGGCCGAGTTTGCGCAGCACGCGCCACCGGGCTCGCGCATGGTGCTGGATGTGATGACGCGCCAGGCCGTGGGTTGCGCGGCCCGCCACGCCAGCGTGGGGCCTACGGGCGCGGAGTTTCGGTGGGGTGTCGGCCGCATGGCAGAGCTGGCGGCCGTGCACCCGCGCCTGCACCTGCTGCGCGAGCAAAGCGTGGCGGAGGGCTACGGCTGGGCCGGTATTGCCATGGACATGTGGTGGCGCCCCTGGCTCGGTGCGCCGCTGTATGGCCTGGCCACGCTGGGGGTAAGGGACAGCCTCCCCTGAGCCGCTTCGCGTCTTCCCCCTGAGGGGGACGCCACCGGTGGCCTGGCAAAGCCAGTTGCACGGTGGCGCTGGCGTGGGGCGCGCCCGTTGCAGAGGTTGGCTACGGCCTGAGCGTCAGTGCGCGCATCCATTGGGGTGCCTTGCCCGTCAGCTGCCCCACGATGGCCGCCTGCAGCGGTGGCAGGCGCCGCGCGCCCTGCAGCACCAGTTGCCGCAGCAGGCGGGGCACCGGGCGGGCGTCGGTGTACAGGCGCACGATGGCGTTGGTGCCCTGGTAGATGGGCCAGGCGTGGCGGTGGTGGCCCTGGGCGTAGGGGGCCAGGGCGTCGGCGCTGCCAATGTCCTGCCCGCGCTGGCGGGCGCTGACCAGCGCGGCCGTGAGCCGCTCCACCCCCGCCAGCCCCAGGTTGTAGCCATGCGCCGTGACCGGGTGCATGCCCACGGCGGCGTCGCCCAGCAGCGCGCAGCGGTGGCCCGCAAAGCGCTGGGCATACACGGCCACCAGCGGGTAGGCATGGCGCTCGCCCACCAGCGCCATGGGTCCCAGCCGGTCGTTGAACTGGGCCTGCACCTGGGTGGCAAAAGCCTCGGGGCTTTGGGCCATCAGCGCGGCGGCGTCGGCCGCGCCCGCCGTGACCACCACCGAGCACAGCGCCTGTCCCGTCGGTGGGTCATCGGGCAGGGGCAGCACGGCCAGTGTGCGGTCGTAGCCAAAACATTCGTGCGCCACGTTGCCGTGGGGCAGGGCGTGGCGCATGCGGCAGACGATGACGGTGCGGCCAAAGTCGGTCATGTCTGCGCCAAGGCCCAGTTGGCGGCGCGTGGCCGAGAAGCGGCTGTCGGCGGCTACCAGCAGCGGGGCGGTGAGGCGCTGGGGCGTGGCGTGATCGCCAGGGCCCGTGTGGGAGGGCACGCAGTCCAGCTCGGCATGGCCGGGCAGCGCGGCCACGCGGGTGACCTGGCTGCCGGTGAGCAGGCGCACGCCCGGGGTGCTCGCAGCCACCGCGTGGGCCGTGCGCCGCAGCGCGTGGTTGGGCACGATGAAGCCCAGGGCGCCGGGAGCTGACACATCGCCGTGGGTGCCGCTGGCCGCGTTCAGTTGCAGCGCGCTGTGGCGGCCCAGCGGGCCGTCGTGCACCTGGGCCTCGGCAATCTGGCCCACCTCGTGGTCGGCCAGGTGCGCCCAGCTGCCCAGCCGCTGCAACGTTGCCCGGCTTGGGTGGGTGAGGGCGATTTCGCGGCCGTCAGGTGCGGGCTGGGCCAGCGCGCGGTCGCCCTGCTGCTCCACCACGGTGGCGGTGAACCCGGCCTGCGCCAGGGAGATGGCCAGCGACAGGCCCGCCGGGCCTGCGCCGACGATGAGCACGTCGCTGTGGTGGGTGGTCATGGCGGGATGAATACAGGGTGACAAGGGGCCCGCCCCGGGTCGGGGAGGCCGCGCGCCATTGTGGGCGGGCGGATCTGGGCACGCTTTGCCCTGCGTCAAGCCATGGCGTGGTGGTGCTATCTAATTAATAGCTGCTCAGGCATATGGTTCTAGCGCCTGGGGGCTAAAACAATCGAAACTCAGTCTCTGGCTGCCTTGCGCGGGGTTTTGCTGGACTTCTTTTTGGCCGGGCCTGCCTTCTTGCCGCGCAGGTGCAGCACCCAGGTGACCAGCAGCCACAGGTAGCCCGCCGGGATGCTGTACGCCGCAAAAGCCGCCAGCGACAGTGGTGGTGCGGTGATGGAGCGCGGGTTGGCAATGGTCTCCAGCAACTGGCGCGTGCCGGTGCCCAGCGTGGGCGTGGCGTGCTGGCTGCCCGAGCGGGCCATGAGGGCGCCCATGAAAGTGAAGAACTCCATCAGCAGCGCGCCGATCAGAAAACAGGCCAGCAGGGCCATCAGCTGTGCAAACGCCCGCCGGTTGCCCTTGGCCAGGAACACGATCGCCGACACCAGCCACAGCGCGGGCAACAACAGGACCAGGGCGGGCCAGGCGGACAGGAGAGTGGACATGGGAGACACGGCAGGTAGCAACAGGCAGCAGGGGCCGCTGGTGCGGGCACCAGCGATTCATCGGCAGGGCGCCTCCAGGAAGGCGGTCGAGTGCGGATGATAGAGGCTGCCTGTTTCCGGCTGATTCCCGCGGGTCGCGCGACCTGTCTGCCACCACCGGCCGACGCTTACGCCGCCACAAAGTCGGCCACGGCCTGCAGCACCTCTGCCTGCTGCAGGATCTTGCGGTGCCCCAGCCCCTCGGTGGCCAGCAGCGCGGCACCCGGAATGTGGTCGCGGTAGGCCTCGCCGTCGGCAAAGCGGTTGATGCGGTCGCCCCGGTCGTGCACCACCAGCGTGGGCAGTGCAATGCGCGGGCCCACGGCGGGGGGCTCGAACTGTCGCATCAGGATGCCCTCGCGCGCCTCGATGCGCCGCTGCATGGCGGCGCGGGTGCGTTCGGACAGGCCAAACACCTGCGCGAACAGGCGCGTGTATTCGTGCGGCGAGGCGGGCGGCGCCAGCAGCACCAGCCGCCCGGTGGCCAGGCCCCGGCTGGCCGCATGGGCCGCTGCGTTGGCCGCCAGCGAATGGGCCACCACGGCGTGGGGCGCCGAGTCCTGCGCGTGCAGGCGGGCGGTGGCGTATTCGATGGCACGGGCGAACTGCGGCAGGTTGCTCACGCGGCCCCGGCTGCCGCCGTGTGCGGGCAGGTCCACCAGCACCGGGCGCAGGCCGCGCGCGACCAGGGCGTCGGCCAGCGGCAGCATCTGGCGCGCATGCCCGCCCCAGCCGTGCAGCAGCAGCACCGTGGGGCCGTGTGGCTGGGCCTGGGGCAGGTACAGCGTGATCTCGGCGTCTTCAAACGCCAGGCGCTCCGTGCGCCAGTGGCCCGGTGGCACGGCGCTGCGGCCCGGTTTGCGCAGGGGCAGGGGCGTGCCAAACAAGCGGTAGGCCGCGCGCACGGCCAAGGTGGGCCACAGGCGTTCGGCCGTGCCCAGCGCCACACGCAGCAGGCGCATGCCGGGGTGCTCGCCGTAGAAGCTGGACGTGGCCTGCAGCGCGGCGGATGGAGAGGTGTTCATGGTGGGACTCCAGGAGGGAGATGGGGTAGATGGGGGAGGTGGACCGGGCGGACGGTCAGTAAAAGATCCAGTCCCGGTTGCTGCGCGGGAGGCTGGTGAGGGTGCTGCGCAGCGACCGGATGG
>NZ_QAIM01000056.1:0-2662 GCF_003061035.1 Acidovorax sp. HMWF018 | reverse complement strand
GTGGGGGCGGCGCCTGGTACTGCACGCGCACCGGGGCGGGTTGCTGGTAGACAGGCGTACCTGCCTGGATGACAACGGTGGCGCTGGTCTGCGCCTGCGCCGCGCTCGCGGCGCCCAGCGACAGCAGGGCGATGGACACAGCGGCAAGTGCTTTGCGGGCCATAAGGTTCTCCTCAGATGTGATTCCTTGCGGAACCGGAGACTTCATGGTGCGCACGCTGCGTCAAGCCGGTGTAGGCCAATTGCGAAGCTTTGTGAAGTTGTGTTGCCGACTTCGGAGGCAAACGGTTGCCGTGTGATTTTTGTCACGCCTGCTCAGGCGTCCGGCGTCGGCGTCCCCCATCCATCCGCCCGCGATGGCTTGCTTCAGCGCCACCACACCAGCGTCGCAATCACCAGCAACGCGCACCACGCCGGGTGTCTGCCATGCGTGGCAAAGAACACCAGCACGCCACTGGCCAGGGTGGCAATGCCCACCGCGTCGGCGGCCCAGGCGCCCAGGGCCGCGTCCCAAGGTGCGGTGCCCAGGCGCCAGAGCAGAGCGCTCAGTGCCCAGCACAGTACCGAAGCCACATGCCAGGTGCCCCACAGAATGCGCAGGTGCGGGGTGTGCAGCAACTGCTGCGCGGTGCCAACCTCCGCGCGCCCCGCTGTCTGGTGCCCCTGCGTACGCAGCCTGCGAAACAGCAGAAGCTCTCCCAGCACCGAGTGCGCCACACCCACCAGGGCCAGCCCGGCTGCCGCCAAGGTCAACGCGGTGTTTGTCATTAGTGAACGGCCAACGCCTTGTGGGCGCGGGTGTGCACCTGGGCACCCAGCTGCGTCAGCAGGTGCATCAGCCCCATCCACATGCGCTCGAACGCGGGCATCTCGCCGGGGATCTGGGCGAGGTGCTGGCCCAGCACGCGCTGGTGCTGGCTGGGGGTGATGGGCGGCGGTGTTTTGGTGCCAAAGTCAAACACCGGCTGGGTGAAGGGCTCGATCTGCCAGGCCTGCATCTCGGCCAGCGCGGGGGCGAGTTCAGTGGTGTAGGCCTGCACGGTCAGGTCCTTGCGCAAGAGCCCCAGCGCCTGGTAGGCCTGCAGCACCTGTGTATCGCGTGTAGGGTCGGTAGGGGCGCGCAGCAGGGCAGACCACGCCTGCACCACCTGCGCACGGAATGCGTTGGGCAGGGCGCGCGTGCAGCCAAAGTCCAGCACACCCACCGTGCCATCGGGCGCGAACAGAAAGTTGCCCGGGTGCGGGTCGGCATGCACCCGCCCCAGCACAAAGATGCAGTGCATGAACCAGTCCCACAGGTGCTGCCCGGCCTGGTCGCGCAGCGCCTGGTGTGGCTGTGTGGCCAGCCAGGCTTGCAACGGTAGCCCGGGCACAAACTGCTGCGTGAGCACCTGGGCCCGCGTGTGCGACAGGATGGGCTGCGCCATCACCACCCCCGGCTGTGCGGCGTGCTGGGCAAACCACTGCAGCTGTTCGGCCTCCTGCAGGTAGTCCACTTCGCGCAGCAGGGTGGCCTCGATCTCGGTCATCACGCTGTCCAGCACGGCATCGGTGGGCAGCGGCATGTCGGTGTGGGCCAGGGCGCGCAGCGCGGCGCGCATCAGCTGCATGTCGCTGGCAATGGTGGCGGCAATGCCGGGGTACTGCACCTTCACGGCCACCATGCCGTGGCCTGCGAGCTGCGCGCGGTGCACCTGGCCCAGGCTGGCGGCGGCAAACGCGGTGGGCTCGAACTGGTCGAACAGCGCCTCCGGCTCTTGCCCGAAGGCCTGGCGGAACACGCGTCCCACCAGCGCGCGGTTGAGCGGCGGGGCCTGGTGGTGGGCGCGTGCCAGTTCGCTGCGCACGCCGTCGGGCAGCAGGCCCGGGTGCATGCTGAGCAGCTGCGACACCTTGAGCGCGGAGCCGCGCAGCTGCCCCAGCGCACCAAACAAAATGCGGCCCAGCGCTGCCTCGTGCTCGGCCTGTGCCTGGGCTGAGCGCTTGCGCGTGCGGTGTCCCAGCTCCGCCATGCCGATGCGCGCGGCCGCGAGCCCGGTGATGGCGCTGCGCGCCAGCTTGCCGGTGCGAGGTGCGTTTGCGTCAGTTTGGGCCATGGTTTGCCAGGCGCTGGGCCGTGCCGCGTGCAATCACGCGGTGGATCGGCGTGATCACCGCCATGTACGCATGGCCCAGCGTGTTGTGGATGTGCACCACGGTGCTCAGCACAACGCGGGGCGCGGTGCCGGGGGCGGCGGGCTGTTTGCAGATGGACACCTGCACGTCCAGGTGCTTGTCGTCCTGGCCCATCACCACTTCGGTGTCGCTCAGGTGCCGGATGTGGAAGATGCCCACGCGGTCGCCCACGCGGTAGCTGCGCGCGTCGCGCAGGGATCGGCCGCTGGCAGGCGGGTGGCCGTCATCCAGCTGGCCCAGGTCCTTCAGGCCCACCAGGCGCACGGCCTTGTTGCGCATGAACATGAGGGCGCGCGTCCACGCCGGGGTGCGGGCCGCCACATCCAGCCACGACTGCAGGGCCGAGCGCGCGGGGTGCCGGTCAGCCACTTCGTAGGCGTCAAAAAAATCGGCCCCGGGCAGCGTGGCGTGGATGGCCGTGCCGGGCGGCACCTGGGTGGCGCGCGCACCCCGCAAACCCCGGGCGACCACCGGCCCCACGAAGGCC
>NZ_QAIM01000509.1:14006-17512 GCF_003061035.1 Acidovorax sp. HMWF018 | reverse complement strand
GCCCAGCGGCGCACGCTGGGCAGCTCGGCCGCCAGAGGCGCGGCACGCGTCAGCTCCTGGTACATCTGCGCGAGCTGTTTTTGCGTGTCGGCATCGGCCTGCCAATAGCCCTGACGCTGCGCCTGCACCAGGCGCTCCAGCGACTGGGCGTAGGCCTGTGGATGTTCTTTCAGCCACTCGGGCAGGCCCAGCTGGTGCTTGTCGCGCACCAGCACGTCGTAGAAGCTTTGCCAATGGTCGCTGCGCACCGTGTCGGGCGCCACGGCCTGCCAGCCCCAGGCGAACTGCACGGCCTTGAGCACCTGCAGCGTGCCCGAATAGCCCTCGGCCTTCTGCGCCTGGAGCCAGCCCGGGTGCAGATAGCGCGACTGCATCTCCAGCGCAATGGCGCGCTGTGCAGTTTCGGTAGTGGGCTCGCCTGCATCCTGCAGCTGGGCCACATGCAGCTCCAGCCCCTGCGCTCGCCCGGCCACGCGGGCGGCCGCCGACAGGCCGCCCAGGTACTGAAACGGGTCGTCCGAGCTGACCATGGCATACAGGTGCGAGCTGCGCGACAGGATGGCGGCATCGGTGCGGCGCAGGTGCGCCCCCAGCGCCTTCGCCGCCGTACCACCCGCCACGCTCGTCACGGGTTCGCCGTCCAGGTAGGGCTGGCTCATGCGTTCCAGGAACATCTGGCCCAGGCGCGCATCGTTGGTTTGCAGGCCGTCGCTCTGCACCGCGTCCGACAGGCCAGTGCCGTAGTCGCCCACCGCATTGCCGAACGCGCGCACGCGCGCCAGTTGCTCGGCCTGCGCGCGCGGCACGCCGTGCTTGCGCAGCTCCTGGCCGATCTGCTCGGTGTTGCGCGCAATCACATTGCCGGGCTCGGCCGTGGCGGCCTGGGCCACCGCGCGGTCCAGCAGGGCCATCAGCGCGGGGAACTGGTCACGGTACGAGCCGGTGATGCTCATGAGCACATCAACGCGCGGGCGTTTGAGCTCTTCTGCGGCAATGGTCTCGACGCGCACCGGGCGGCCCGAGTCATCCCACACCGGGCGCATGCCCAGCGCCACCAGCGCCTGGGCTTCCATGATGCCCTGATGGCGCAGCGTTTCACCCGCCCACAGCGAAAGCGCCAAACGCTGCGGCGCCTGACCGCCATGGCGCGCCTGATAGTCCTTGAACCAGTCGTTGAACAGCGTCTGCGCCACGGCATAGGCCTGGCGCGTGGGCAAGCGGCTCGGGTCCAGCCCCGTGAGGTTGCGGCCCGTGGGCAGGCTGTCGGGGTTTCGGATGGGGTCGCCACCGTACGCAGCGGGCAGGTAGCGCCCTTCCAGCGCGGCCAGCAAGCCGGGTAGCTCGCCTTCCGTGGCCAGCAGGCGCTCCAGCTCTTGCGCGCGCTGTGCCAGTTGCAGAAGCGCGGGCGTGTCGATGGGTTGGCGCGCGGCGCGGTTGGGCACATGGTCTTCGGCGCGCACCAAGCCGTCCTGTGCGGGCGGCGCGTCAGGCAGCACGGGGCGCAGGTCCAGCACGCTGGCGGCCTGCGCGTCGGTCAGCGCCACTTCCAGCCAGCGCGCGGGGCGTGCGGCCAACACCGCGTCGTGCTTGATGAGGAAGGCTTCGTCGATGTCCTCGCCCAGCGCCTCGATCAGTGGCTTGCGCAGCGCCTGCAGGATGGTCTCGCGCCGCTGCTCGGGCGCGGGCACGCGGCCGAACACGGCCAGGCCCTTGGGCTGCGAGCTTTGCGCGAGTTGGTCCAGGTAGGGATGCAGAATTTCAAGAAAGCCGTGGAAGTCGGCCGTGATGCGCTCGGCGCTCCAGCCCAGGTCGCGGTGCAGCTGGTGCTCTACAAACTGCGCGACCAGCTGCTTTTCGAGCGCGCGGCGCGTGGGGCCTTCGTCCACGGTTTCCCATTCGTGCATCACCTCGTGCATGTGGGCCATGCGCGCCTCGAAACCTGCCGGGGCGAACACGGGCGTGCGGTGGCTCACCAGCACGGCGCGGCCCCGGCGCTTGGCAGTGAGGGCCTCGCCCAGGTTGTCCACGATGTAGGGATAGACCACGGGCAGGTCGCCCAGGGGCAGCAGCGCGTCGTCGTGCACATCCAGCGCACGCGCCTTGCCACCGGCCCACTCCTGCGTGCCGTGCGTGCCGAAGTGGATGAGCGCATCGGCCTCCAGCTGCGCCCACAGGTACACGGCCAGGTAATGGTGCGACAGCGGCGCCTTGGACTTGTGCATGAACGGGTTCTGGCCCAGGCGCAGGGTTTCTTCGCGCGGGGGCTGGGGCAATACCGAGAGCTTGCCCACCTGCAGGCGCGGGATGGCGAACACCTTTTCGCCCTGCCACTCGACCACGTAGCGGCTCTTTGCGGGAGTGCCCCAGTGCGCATTCATGCGCTCGCGCACGGCCTTCGGCAGCGTGGCCAGGTGCTGCTCAAAACGCGCCAGTGGCAGCGCGGCGGCCTGTCCGTTTTGCAGCAGCGCGCGCACATCAGCACCGGGGTAATAGGCGGCCAGCAGCGGCTTGAGCCCATCGATCCAGCCCTGCTCGGGCACCTGCTGCGTGCGGTAGCCTGCCTGGGCCAGACCGCCCGACACCTGCTCCAGGCTGCGCGGCACGTTGAGGAACGAGGCGCCAAAGTTGGTGCCGCCCGGGGGGTAGTTGTAGACCATGGCCACCAGGCGCTTGTCGGCGGCGGGTTTGGTCTGCAGTGCGATCAGCCGCCGCGCCTTCGCGGCCACAGCCTGGGCCTGGCGCTCGATGAGGCGAAAGTCCCGGCCCTCAGCGCCGTGGGCGGCGACCAGGACCGGATCGATGGCACCCGCCGCCTCGGGCTGCGCCAGGTAGAACGGCACATCGGACAGCGACAGCCCCGTGTCGCTGGCCTCCCACGCGGCGGCATCGCCTGCGCGGTAGGGCTGCGTGCCCAGCAGGGGCACGCCCCAGCGGGCCAACAGCGGCTGCAGCGCGGCGGCCTGAGGCACGAGCTGGTGCAGCACCAGGGCCGAGGCGTGCAGGCGGCCGGGTCCGGTGCCGCTCTCAGCGGGCAACTCCAGAACCTCGGCCAGCGTCTGCGCCGTGACCTGCTGGCCAAAGGCCGCGTAGGCGAACAGGCCTTGCTGGCGGAAGGTGTGCAACCAGGCATCGAGCTACTCCGTGCTGCCGTCGATGAAGTGGTGGCGGTGCACCAGCACGGCCACGGCGGGCAGGCTGCGCAGCGCGGGCTGGCCCTGGCGCCAGGCCTCCAGCGCGGCGGCGTTGGGCAGCAGGCGGGGCGCGTCGGGGTGGTAGATGCCCCGGGGGGGCAGGATGTCGGGCGCGGGCAAGGTCGGCATCGCAACACCCGCCACCGCGGCGCGCGCCAGGGAGATGGCGTTCTTGAGATTGCGCGGGCCGCCCGCCTGCAAGTAAGCCACCATGCGGGCGGGAGCCTCCAGCGCAGACAGGTCCACAGCAGGCGTGCCCGCAGGCACCCAGACCACGCGGCCCGGGGCGCGTGCGGCGCGGGCATCGAGCTGCGC
>NZ_QAIM01000509.1:12409-13987 GCF_003061035.1 Acidovorax sp. HMWF018 | reverse complement strand
CGATGGCGGCGCCTGCCAGTGCGCGCTCCAGCTTCTGGGCCTGGCCCGCGTCCAGTACCGCCGGGCCAGCCAGCGGGTAGTCGATGTGCACAAAGCCCAGGCCCGCGTCGGAGGCCAGGCGCTGCACCATGGCCGTGCGCGGGGCGGTGGTGATGTCGGAGGTGAGCCAGAGCAACACGGGCGCAGACTGCGCGGCCTGCACCAGCGGCGCAGCCAGCAGCAGGCACCACAGTGCCATGCGCAGAATCAGCGCCTTCATGGCTTGGCGGGGTCGGCCGCGCCAGCGCCCGCGTCTGCAGGCGCCACACCGGTTTCGGGGATGTAGACGATATTGCCGTCTTCGAGCTTGTAGGCCACGCCCGCGCGCACGCCCTGCCCTTGCGCTGCGCTGCCAGCGCCCTTGAAGCGCACTTCCTTGCCCTGCTCGCGCACGACCACTTCCATGTCGGGCTGGCCTGCATTGCGGATGATGGTGACGCTTTCATTGGCGCTGGTCTGGGTCTGCACCGCCACGGCCGTGAGCAACGCCACGACCAGCACCAGAAACACGTCCACCAGGTTCACGGCGGACAGCATCGGATCGTCATCGTCCTCTGCCAGCACATTCAGGTGCTTCAAGCTCATTCCCCCACCCCGCGCTCCTTGCGCACCACCAGCAGTTCGGCCAGCAGCCAGCGGCGGCGCACCGAATACACCACCAGGCCCACCGACGCGGCGGCCAGCGCCAGCACCACGCCCGCAAAGGCGCCGCTGAAAACGGCCAGCGCCTGCTGGCCGTTGCCCGCGGCCACGCTTTGCAGCGCGGGGCCCAGCGGGATCATCGTGGCGATCAGCCCCAGCATGGGCGACAGGCGGCTGAGCAGGCGCACGGGCTCCACCTGGCGCACCAGTTGCAGCTCCAGCTCTTCCATCGACAAACCCGGAGCCACGCGCAGCGAACGGTACTGCGGCTGGCGCCAGCGTTGCCACGCCTCCATGAGCGTGGCGCCGCCCGACCACAACGCGTAGACAAACGCCAACCCCACCAGCACCAGCACCGGCCACAGCAACGACTGCGCGACCTGCGAGAAACCCGATTCGATGTTCATGCTTCCACTCCCTCAATCCATGTGTTGTTTCATTGGCTGTGCTTGCGCTGCATCGATGGCAGCGCCATCCACATGCCATCCAGATGCCGCACGTGGATGCGGTGGTCAAACACGCTCTCCAGCGCCGCGTGCGTGGCGGGTGCATCGCAGGCGCCCTGGTGCAGCACGCGGCCCTGTGCCATCACCACCATGTCGTCGGACTGCAGTGCCAGCGACACCTCGTGCAGCACGCTGACCACCGTGCCCCCCGCATCGACCAGTGCACGCATGGTGTGCAGCCAGTCGGTCTGGTGCGGCGGGTCGAGGTTGGCCAGGGGCTCGTCCATCAGCAGCACCTGCGCCTGCACCGCCAGGGCGCGGGCCAGCAGCACGCGCTGGCGTTCGCCGCCCGACAGCTGCGACAGCGGGCGGTGGCGCCAGTCCCAGGCCTGCGTGGTGCGCAGCGCCTGCTCGACCGCCGCGTGGTCGGCCGCACCCGGCGGTGCCAGCC
>NZ_QAIM01000509.1:10765-12365 GCF_003061035.1 Acidovorax sp. HMWF018 | reverse complement strand
TTGCACCAGCGGGCGGCCGAGCAACAACACGTCGCCCTGCACCGCCACACGCGGCAGCAGGCCCGCCAGCACCTTGAGCAGTGTGGACTTGCCCGCGCCGTTGGGGCCGACGATGCTGGTCCAGCGCCCGGCGGGCAATTGCAGGTCAATGCCCTGCAATATCGAGCGATTCCCGATGCTGGCGCTTATTCCATTTGCACTGATAGCTATTGATTTCATAGTGCGCCCCCTTGCGAGGTGCGCCGGTGCATGAGCCACAGCAGATAGGTGCCGCCCAGGGCCGCCGTGAGGACGCCCACGGGCAGCTCCTGCGGCGCCAGCAGCCAGCGCGCCAGGATGTCGGCCGCCATGAGCAGCACCGCGCCCATCAGGCTGGAGAGCACGATGTGCCGTTCGTGTGTCACGCGCACGATGGAACGCACCAGGTGCGGGGCCGCCAGCCCCACAAAGGCGATGAGCCCCGTCTGCGCCACCGCCGTGCCCGTGGCCAGCGCCATGGCAGCCACCAGCCCCACACGCATGGGCATGAGTGGCAGGCCCAGGCTGGCGGCCGTGGCCTCGCCCAGCGTGAGGCCGTCCAGCGCACGTGCCAGCATCCAGGCAACCACCGAGCACAGCGCCCAGGCCACGGCCATGAGAAAGCAGGCCGCCCAGCCCACAAAAGCCGTGCTGCCCAGCGTAAAGGCCTGCATGGCCTGCAGGATGTCGGGCGAGGCCAGTTCCACCAGGTCACGCAGCGCGCCCAGCACCACGCCCACAATCACCCCCGCCAGCAACAAACGCAGCGTGTGCTGCACGCCCTTGGCGAGCAGCAGCGTGAGCACCACCGCCCCCGCCGCGCCCAAAAATGCCATGCCCGTGATGCCGATGCGGGCCATCCACTGCGCCGCCAACGGCGACACCCCGAAGAGCGCCATGGCGACAGCCCCGCCCAGCGCTGCGCCCGAGGCGCTGCCCAGCAGGTACGGGTCGGCCAGCGGGTTGCGAAACAACCCCTGCGCCACCGCGCCCGACAGACCCAGCAGCGCCCCCGCCAGCCACGCACCCGCCGTGCGCGGCAGACGGATGTCCCACACGATCTGCCAGGCCACAGGGTCACCGTGCATGCGCAGCACGCTGTCAAAGCCCGTGCTGCCCACGCTGGCGCCACACACCGCCAGCAACGCGCTGGCGAGCAACAGCCAGGCGGCACACCATGCGGCGCGGCGGCTGGCGGAACCCGTGGGCAAGTCGATCGGAATGCTGGTCATGACGCTTTGTCCACCAGACACCGCGCCATGATGCGGGCCGCCTCGGCCATGCGCGGCCCAGGACGCACCACCACATCGGAATCGCCGGGGCCAAACACGCACAGCCGGTTCTCGCGGATGGCACGCATGGAAGCCCAGCCGGGGTACGGCACCATGGCCTGCATGCTGCGGTTGCCGATCATGATGATGTCGGGGTTGGCGCGCACCACGAACTCTGGGTTCAGGCGCGGAAACGGCCCCAGCGATGCTGGCACCACGTTGCGCACGCCCAGCCGGGTGAGCGATTCGCCAATGAACGACGCCTCGCCCGCGGCATAGGGCCCACGGCTCACCTCGAAGTACACACGCAC